>JBGUPV010000001.1:0-9885 GCA_045130455.1 Lachnospiraceae bacterium
TTCGGAGACGATCCGCTTCTCCTCGAACACGCCGTTCTGCAGCAGAAGCGTTCCGAAACGGCTCAGCTCATGCACCGTGAGCTTCACACCGGAAGCGCCGTAAAACCATCCCTTCGGGCAGCGATCATAGGGCGCGCCGTAAATATGCAGCGGATGCAGGAGTTTTTCCTCCAAAAACGCCCACGCATCGCCGCCGATTGCCTGCGAAAGAGCCACTCCCACCAGATACGCGGGGATGTTGCTGTAGCAAAATGATCTCTCCTCCGGCTTCACCAGCGGGCAGGAAAGCGCGAACTTCAGGTAGTCGTCGCCCTCCGCGCGGAACGGAAAGCCCTCGACGGACATACACATCAGGCGGTCGATCGTGAGAAGTTCAAACGCCTCCCTCTGCTCTGCCGTCATCTCCCCGACATACTCGTTCGGAAGGTATCGAAGGACCGACTTTGCCAGATCGATCAGCCCGCGGTCCCACGCGATCCCGACGCCCAGCGAGAGGATCGTCTTGGTGGCGGAATAGATCGGGTACCGCGTCTGTTTGGTGTCCCCGAACCGCTTCACCGGCGTATCGCCCTCCGCGAGTTCCATGCCGTAGACCTTCCAGCGGTTCCTGCGGACCTCTTCGCAAAATGCCTCAAAGTTCATAGTCTGCCTTTCTATTTTACCGTGTTCTCCTTGAGAAGAAACTCAATCACTTTCTGTTCCAGAAGCTCGTTGCGGATGGTGGCGATGTCGATCTCCTGATAGAACTGCCGCTCATCCGTGTAGCCGTACTCCTCCATGATGATCGGAACGGCCTCGTCCAGCTCCGCCTCCGTGAACTCGATCTTTTCTTTCTCCGCGATGGCATGGAGGACCGCCGACTGGCGCACCGTGATCTCCGACGTTGCTTTCACTTCCTTGCGGAATTCATCCTCATCCATTCCGTAGTACCGCTCGAGGTAGCCCGCGAGGGAAAGCCCGTAGTATTTTGCTTCCTCCTCGAACACCGTCATGGAATTCTTATATTTCTCTTCTACCTCAAACTTCAGTTTGCGGCCGAAGGACGTCTTATCAATGATCGCGTCCAGGATCGCGTCCTGCGCGCTCTTGCTTCCGGCCTCAACGGTCAGTCCCTTGTACCGTCCGAGGCGGATGATCACATGCTCACCGGAAAAATCAAGATATAGGACAAGCCCGATGAGCACCAGCGTCACTAAGATGATCGGGATCAGCAGCAAAAGCTTTTTCTTTGGATTTCCCTTCTGCTTCTTTGAGCCCGTTCGTGCTTCCTTTTTATCGACGCTTTTTCCGCTCTTTTTTTCCTCCTCTTTGTCCATCGGAACCTCCTTACCGCGCGCTCCGCGTGCGCACTATTCCCCCACGGTTTCGCACTGTGCTTTCGCACCCTTATGAAAATGCACAACGCCGCCCGCACGGATGCGCATGGCGGCGATAGTTGCAATTTTCTTATTTTACTAAGTTCTACTCCTGTCGTAAGAACTTGACGATCACTTCTTTGCTCGGAGGCTCGCAACCTTCCGTCGTACACGCTCCCGCCGAAACCGCCATCGCGTAACGCACGATCTCCCGGAAATGCATGCCGGAGTCAAGTCCGTACGCGATCGCTGCCGTCATCGCGTCACCGGCACCGACTGGTGACACCACGTCGACCTTTCTCGCGGGAACATGAATATTGTCCACACCGTCGCAGAACACGGCGCCGTCCGCTCCGAGGGAGACCGCGACAAATTTCGGTCCCATCGTGAACAGCTCCGCCGCCTTGGCCTTTACCCACTCGATCATCGCATCACGGCTGCTGAACTTCGTCTTCACGCCGTACAGCGACATAAGCTCCGCAAGGTTGGGCTTGATGTAATCCGGAGACGCCTCAAGACCGCGCTGCAGCAGAACACCGCGGGTGTCGAGGAACACCTTGCATCCGCACTGGTGAAGCAGCTCGGTCAGCTGCTTGTAAATGTCCTCGGGAACGCCCACCGGCGCACTTCCGCTCAACACGAAAAGGTTGCCGGACTTCGCGTGCATCTTGATGGACTCGATCAGCTTCTTCAGCTCGTCCGCACTGATCTCCGGGCCCGGCTCGTCGAACTCGGTCATTCCGAACATGCTGCGGACCTTCAGGTTCGTTCGCGTCTCTCCCGCGACCGTGACAAAATCCGCCATGATCATCTGCTTCTGCAGTCTCGTGCGGATCAGTTCGCCCATGTTGCCGCCGATAAATCCGCAGGCCATGTTGGGCTTATTCAGAACGCGCAGCGTCTTCGAGACGTTGATCCCCTTGCCGCCCGCGTCAATTCTCACATTTTTCAATCGGTTGATCCCGCCGACGATAAACTCGTCGATATCCGCAGTCTTATCGATCGCGGGATTCATCGTAACGGTAACTATCATGCTTCATCCCCCGGCTCCGGCCTTCCGCCGAATGTGTATGTGACATATTCCGGCAGATCTTCTCTGCGGAACAGATAATCGGTGTACTGACAGATCGCTTCCGCGCACGGCTTGACAGCCTCCTCGTACGCTGCCGTAAGCTCACGGATCGCCGGTCTGCAACTGTCGCTGCGCTCCCTGGTCAACAGCAGGCTCGCAACTTTGTCTCCCTTGTCGGCAAGACCGCACACACGGCACACCACGCCGCGAATGAGGGAGTTGTCCGTTCGCGTCAGCGCAAGCGATGCTTTCATGCCGATGAGGCACGAGAAGATCTCATCCGCATTGACACCGAGATAGAACGGCGCGATCACTTCCGCGTACTCGCGGAACACCGCGAGATGTCCGCCCGCCTTGAAAGTCAGCGGATTTCTGCCGTCACGCTCCATCAGGTAGCGCTCGAACTCCATCTCCAGCTTGCCGTGGGTCACGCCGATCTCGTCCTTGCGGCCGTTCACGATCGGGTGGCAATACGCGTCGAGATACAAGTGGCACAGCACTCCGTAGTAGTATACCAGCTTGCGGTCATCCTCGGAGTTGCGGATCACCATGGACGCGTTTGCGTAAAATTCGGCAAACTCGGTGTGATGCAGCTTATGACCGAAATCGGAAACCGATGTTCCGACGCCGAACTTGTGGTAGAACAACAGGTCCGGTCCGTGAAGTCCGATCAGATACAGCGGCAAATGCTCCCTGATCAGAGACCTCATATCCTTCGAAAGGCAGCGGTATACATCCACTCCGAATTTTCTGTGCGCATAACAGGACGGCATAATCGACTCTCCTTTATCTACACGGGCGCCGACAATCCGGCACGCCCGACTCACTCGCCAAAACAGTATAGCACAAATGTCGCCCCAGTGCAACGAAAAGCCCCGCGCCGCTGCGAAAAGAATGCCGTGGAAAATGCCGCCGGACGATCACTCGGCCGACGGCATGAAACAGGCTCATTTTTCGAAAGATCACTCGAGGGTCAGCGAGTTGAAATACGCCGCAACAAACACCGCGGGCGAGTTCCAGTAGATCGCGATCTCATTCATATCGGCGAAGTCGGTCTCGTCGATGAAATGCTTGGCCGCCGGCGTGTCGCCGAGACGGTCCTTCACGGTCGGGTAGTTCATCTTGGCATTCGGTCCGCCGGAGATCAATCCGGGCACCGGCGCCTCGATCCCGTCCGCCGCGGACGGTCTGTGGTGCGGGAACATCACCTGACGCTCGCCGTAACCGGTGACAAAAGAGATGTCAAGCGCGTTGAGACCGAGGGCGTAATCAAGCTGCGAAAGCGCTGCCGCACGCATGTCCTCGCGCCCTGTGATCAACGTGTTCATGATAAGCGCCATCGCGTTGCTCATCGCGGTCAGGATACTGCCCCATACGTAGTCGGTCGCGGGGATCGCAGTCCGATAGCCGGAATCCTTCACCACCAGCAGTGCCCACTCGCTCCTGCGCAGGAACGCCTGCTTAAGATCATCGTAAAGAAGCTCTCCGCCGCGCTCCTTCAGGTCGAACAGGCAGCACAGCGCACCGAGTCCGGACACGTCCGTCCAGCCGAACTGCGTGAGCTTTCTCACCTCGCGGTAGAAGCCCTCCGCAGCCTCGCGGTATTCGGCATCGCCCGTCGTCGCGTACAGCTCGCACGCGGCCCAGAAGCGCTCGTCGTGGTCCTCCGCGTCGCCGTAGTAGCCGGTCTGCAAGCCCATCGGGTTGCGGTAGGAACGGCTCTCCGGATGCTCCGTCAGCCATTTCCATCCGAACAATGCCGACGCGAGACAGCGGTCCGCAAAATCCGCATCGTACGGCCTGTATACACGCGCCGCCAGAGCCAGCGCTGCCACTGCGTCGCCCGTCGCGCACCGCGAGATCGGCGAGAGGAATTCCGGCGAAGTGTCCTCCTCGGGCATGATGAACGGGGCGAACCGCTCCGTCGTCAGCTTGTGGTAGAATGCACCGTCCCCGCGCTGCATCTGCAGCATCCACTCGAGCTCAAACCGTGACTCGTTCAGGATATCCGGCACACCGTTGCCGCTCTCAGGGATGTTCAGCTCATCGCCGCAGCCCTGCGGAAACAGCTTCCACGCGTACAGAAGATGTCCGACCGTCACCGCGCCGGGGCCGACGTATTTGCCGTAGTCGCCGGCATCGTGCCAGCCGCCCCTGATCCTGCGGGGCGCGGGCGCCTCACCGTACGGCTCCTCGAGCGGGATCGACAGCATCCGCAGAAAATGCGGCGGGATCTTCGCCTTCGCGTCCTCCGGGATCGGCGGCTCCGGTCTGCGCCATTCTTCCGCCAATCCGGTGTGGCACGCCGGATGCTTGTACACGCCCGCGTGCTCCTCCTTAAGCTCATCGCAGCGCTGGTAATACAGTCCCTTGATGAGCGCGTTCGTCACATCCTTCCAGGGGTGCTCGGAAACCGTGATCCCACGGCTCTCTCCACCGCCGGTCAGCGTATACTCGCCCGGCGCAAGCTCCCCGAGATCGATCATCGCGACCGCATCGCCGGACGCGACATCATCCTTCGTCTCAACCTTCGGAAAATGCGCGACCTCCGTCCCCTGTGCGTCCGTCAGCACATAGTCTCCGGCGGCGGTTACCGCCACCTGCTTCGGAAGTTTCGGCGCATAGCCGATCTGGTTGATCCGGATCACCGGCAGCGGCTCGCCCTTCCCCGGCTCCTGCCAGCGAAGCGGTCCCTTTCCCGCCGATACCGTCTTTACATCATTTTCGTTCATGCAACTATCCCCTTGATACCGTTTAGTTTTTGCGGATCACTCCGCGTAAGATCCTCATTTTCCTCTGAGAGAACGATCACAGCATCGCACGGTAGATCTCCGCGCACTGCTCCTCATTGAGCGTGAGGAAACCGCTGATCGTTCCGTTGCCGCCGTCGCCGTAGCACAGCACGTTCGCGAGCTTCGGGATGTCCGCCTCGCTGCCGCCGAGTTCCTCGAGGGTTCTCGGCATGCCCAGACCGGTCAGGAAGTTCTGCAGCGCCCGGATGCCCGCGACCGCCGTCACTCTGGGGTTCGCGAAATCCATCGGGCAGCCCCAGACGCGGTTCGCCACCTGCGCGAAGCGCATCACGTCATGATCCAGCTCGTAGGAAAATACGGCCGGCATCGTCACGGCAAGTCCCGCGCCGTGGGCACAGTCATAGAGCGCCGAGAGCTCATGCTCGATCATATGGCTGAGCCAGTCCTGGCTGCGGCCGACGCCGCAGGAGTTGTTGTGCGCCATCATACCGGCCCACATGATATTGGCGCGCGCCTCATAATTGTTCGGATCCTCGATCACGCGAGGACCCTCGTGGATGAGCGTCATCATCAGCGCCTCGATCATGCGGTCCGTCACCTCGACTTCCGTCGTGTGCGTGAGATACCGCTCATACAGATGCGCCATGATGTCGGTGATGCCCGCTGCCGTCTGGTGCGGAGGAAGCGTCTGCGTGAGCGCCGGGTTGAGGATACTGAACTTCGGGCGCAGCGCGTCGCTGCCCGTCCCGCGCTTGAACATGCCTTCTTCCTTCGTGATCACGCTGTCGCCGCTGCCTTCGCTTCCGGCCGCCGCGATCGTAAGCACCGTGCCCACCGGCAACGCCTGCTTCACGAACTGCTTTCCGCAGTAGAAATCCCAGAAATCGCCGTCGTAGAGCGTGCCTGCCGCGATCGCCTTCGAAGAGTCGATCGTACTGCCGCCGCCGACCGCAAGGACAAAGTCAACGCCCTCCTCACGGCACAGCTCGATGCCCTCGTACACGAGACCGCTGCGCGGGTTCGGCTTGACACCGCCGAGTTCGACAAACGGGATGCCCGCGTCGCTGAGCGAGCCTTTTACCCGGTCGAGCAGACCGGATCTTACCACGCTGCCGCCGCCGTAATGGATCAATACTTTCGAACCGCCGAAGCGCTTTACAAGCTCACCGGCCTTCAGCTCCGAGTCTTTGCCGAACGCGAAGAACGTCGGCGAGTAAAATGTGAAATTGTTCATGTGATAAACCCCCTTCTGTTGATATTACCATACGCGGTTGACCGCGGTCAACCGAAGTTGTCAAGATACCTTTTCGATCGCATAGAAGTCCTAATACGGCGCCGGATACTCGGCTTCGCACTTGCGGACAGCCTCCTCGATGGTCATTCCGGAAAATGCCTGCGCGCCAAGATGTCGGCCGGAACGTCCGTCACATGCGAATACGCCGACGACGATCCCCGGGATCGTGCTCTCCGGCGAATTGGGTGCGCCGGGACCGCCGAGGTCCGTACGGCACCAGCCCGGATCGGCCAGATTGATCATGACATCCGTGCCGTTGACCTTGGAACCGAGATCGATCGTGATCTTGTCAAGCGCCGCCTTGCTCGCGGAATAGCCCGCCTGGCATACATCCAGCGCGATCCCGCTCGTCGTGTTGACGATGCGGCCCGTGCCGCGCTCGATCATTTTCGGCATAAAATGATAGCAGATGATCGCCGGAGCGATCGTGTTGACATTGAAGCTTACGAGATAATCCTCGACCGGCGTCGCAAAAAAGTCCGTCCGGTACGCAATCTGCAGACCGGCGTTGTTGAGCACGATGTCAACGTCGACGCCGAGCTCGTCGATCTCATTGCACATGCGCTTCACTGCCGTCAGATCGTTGAGATCCGCCTCCACCGCGTACGTTTTGATCCCGTATTCCCGTACCTCGCTCATCACCTTCTCCGTATGCGCAAGGCTCCGGCTGTGGAGGATCAGATTACACCCCTGCGACGCCATGAACTTGGCCGTGAGATACCCGATCCCGCGGGCCGCGCCCGTGATCAGCGCCCATTTTCCTTTCACTTGATACATTGTAAACCCTCCTGATTTCTGTATTCCCAACGGCGGCGCAACGGCCGCCGGATATGACACTGTCATCAAGGTATCTCTGTTTTGCTTGATTTTCAATGTAGTTAGGGATACACTTTATGTGAAATATTGTTTTTCCGTTTTCTGACGTTTTTTATTTTCCTCCATAAAATACAAAAAAGTCTCCGTATCTATGGCAGAACGAACAAAAAAGCCGACATGCGTTCCGTTTCTGACTGCCGCGGATTTCGGGAAAGGAGCCTACATGACGGATCAGGAATTCGCCGATTGTATCGCGGCGATACGAAGCCGTGAACAATCCGGACTGGTGCGCATTTACGAAGAGTACAGTGCGTATCTGTTTCAGGTTGTCCGCGCACTGATCGAGCAGAGGGAAGACGCGGAGGACATTCTGTCCGAACTGTTTCTGAAACTCTGGGACTCGCCGCCGGACTACCGACCCGGCCGGGGACACAAAGGATACCTCGCAACCATGGCGCGCAACCGGGCCGTCGATCATCTCCGCGCGAACAAGCGCAGCATACCGATCGACATGGACGACGAGGAATCTCTCGGAGCCGTTCCCTCCTCGGAGGAAGCGATCGTCAACGAGATGGCCGTCGAACAGGTGCTGGCGCTGATGTCGCCGCAGGAGCGCGAGATCGTCTCCATGAAACACCTCATGGGAATGACATTCCGCGAGATCGCCGAGGCGACCGGCCGGCCGCAGGGCACCGTAGCCTGGGTATACCGCGAGGCGGTAAATAAGATAAGGAGGAGTGGTTATGATCGATGATAAGAACCTTGAAAATATCGATCTGACGGAGGAAGACAACCAGACGTTGCCCGAATGGGAAAAGGCCTTGTCCGAATACGCGCACGAGACCGCTCCCGATCTTCTGCCGGGCATTCTCGCCAAGATCAATACGGCGCCCCCGAAACAGGATGACGCCGAACGGCTGCGAAAGTACCGCCGCCTGAGAATGATCAAGCGGGCTTCCGCCGCGGCTGCCGCAGTCCTCGTACTGGGAATCCTCCTGTACGCGGTCACGAAGATCCCGAAGACGAAAAATGAGAAGGACTTAAAACTGGATACGGCAACCCCTACAGTCACCGTCGCTCAGACGGACCAGGGGATCGATGCTCCCGTCACCGACAGGCCGGCCAACAGCGTAGACCCTGCGAACATCAACGATGAACGGCAGCCGGATTCGACCGTTCCGGTTGCGGAACCGACCGATTCAGTTCCCGGTCCGACCGATTCGGTTGTCCATTCCGATCCGTTTCCGACTCCGGTGAGTGTTGATGATACCCCCCGGCTCGGCACACAATACAAAATGGTGCTCAAGCCTGCCGATATCGTAACCGATACGCTCTCAGGTCTTCCCGAAGAGCTGAGCAGTAACTACAAGTACTACAGGGAGCAGGAAGCCGTTGCAGCGAGATCCCTGTCGGATTCGGGGGGCACGCTGGAAAATGTGATCGCCATCCGCGTCGGTAATGCCACTTCGGATACAGCTATTTCCAAATGCGTCTATCGGATCTTCACCGAAGGATGCGACCTGAGCGATGTCCTGTTCCTCAGCAGCGAAGATTTTATGTATCGCGTCTACCAGACGCTCACCGTTGTTCCCGCCGGAACAAGTGAAGACGACGGGACAACCTATCGGTTGTTCGAAGAGACCGATGAAACACCGTAATACGCTTACTGCCTGAATCATAAAAACGGCTGCGGCACATATTCTGTGTCGCAGCCGTTTTGCATATTCATGTTCTGATCGATCCCGCATCATCCTGCGGGCGATGGTTTTACTCAGCAGCAGGCGTAGCCTCGGGAGTAGCCTCCGGTGTAGCCTCGGGAGTCGGCGTCGTCTCAGGCGTCGTTTCCCCGGTCTTCGGCAGTTCCTTTGCCGGGATGAGTTCCTTCATCTTGGCAATCGCCTTGTTGCACTTCACGCGAAGGATCGGATACGTCTTTCCGTAGGTCTTGTAGTAACCCTCCTTCGTCAGATCGTGCTCCTCACATTCTTCGGCAATGTACGCATCAACATCTTCCTGCGTATAGCTCAGATCAAAGTATTCGTAGATTGCCAGAAGAAGCGCATCGCCCTTGGCGGATTCCTCAGCGTCCGCCATGAACTGATCCTCCATCGCTTTCTTGCTGGAGAAGCCCAAGACCGCGTACATTGTGCCCTGGTAACCCTGTTCCTTATACACATCAAAAAGCTCTTCGTAGGTCTCGTACTCTGCTTTGTACAAAGCCTTGATATACTTCTTCGGATTCTTGTTGAACGTAGCTGTCTTCTCCAGGTACTCGACAAGATAAACCCCGAATGCCTGCGTGTAAGCATCATTCATCAGCTTTGCCGTAACGTATTCACGATAACCTGCCGCCGTGTGCGGATAAGCTTCTCCGAGGATCGTGCCGAAGTATTTTTCGACATTCTCATCCGTAAAATATTGTTTGAGATATTCCTCGTCAGTCACCACGGCAACCGCGATCGGTGTCTTATTCTCGCCGGTCGCATCCTCACCGGTCGTGTCAGCGCCGGTCGTGTCAGCTCCGGTGTCCGTCGGATCCGCAACGGTGGAGTTCCCGTCGGAGGAACCGCTTGCATCCGGAGTGTCGGTCTTGTC
>JBGUPV010000002.1:0-2941 GCA_045130455.1 Lachnospiraceae bacterium
CGCGATCGCGCGCACTTCCTCCTTGGAATAGTCCCCCAGAGGCATCAACGTCGCCGCGAGCTGCTCCTGCGAGAGGCGGTAGAGCATGTACGTCTGGTCCTTCTCCGCGTGCTGCGCGGTCTTTACACTGTATCGCCCGTTCGCGAGCCGCACCACATAGGCATAGTGGCCCGTCGCCACATAGTCCGCCTGAAGGATCGCGGCGTACTCCGCCATCTTCGCCCATTTGACCTCGCGGTTGCAGCCGACGCACGGATTCGGCGTCCGCCCGCGCAGGTATTCCGCGACGAACGGCTTGGTCACTCTCTCGCAAAATGAGGACACACAGTTAACCGTGTGAAACGGGATCCCCAGCAGCGCCGCGGTGTCTCTCGCGTCGTCGATCTCACAGCAACGGCTCATCTCGCCGTTGTCCGACTCCCACGTGCGCAGCGTGATCCCGATCACGTCATATCCTTGTTCCTTCAACAAAAGGGCCGCAACCGCGCTGTCCACGCCGCCCGACAGCCCCACCAAAACTTTCGCCATCTTCGCACTCACATTCTGTCAAAAAAGTATCAGAGCCTTCACCATCGAAAGCTCTGATACAAGGGTAGTTATTTCTTCGGAAAATGTCAATGATTTTCGCGTCGACCCGCATCAGTCGAGCGTCTTGAGCGCTTCGCTCTTCGGGATCTTGCGGATCTTCAGCAGCTGAAGCGCCACGACCGCCACATAGCTGACCAGACCGAGGATCACCATCTTCACATAGCAGTCATTGCTGATGCAGTACGGAAGATACCCGCTCATGCGCTGGTACAGGTAGGTGCGGAAGATCAGCCGGAGCAGCCAGCTGACCAGCGGGACCGCCAGAAGCAGACTGCCGATCACCACGAGGGAGGTCGACACAATGTAGAGGCCGCCGATCTCGCCGCCGGTGAAGCCCAGGATCTTCGTCATGGAAATGCTCACCGAGTTGCGTTCGATGATCTGTTTCGCAAGGAGGTAGACCATCAGGACAAACATGATGATGCCGAACCATTTTACGGGGCCCATGAAATCCGCGAAGGACTTCCAGAGCTGATCCGCAAAGCTTCCGAGCACGGTGCTGTCGAGCGTCATGTAGATGTTCGCAGCCGAAAGCTCCGTGAGTTCACGGTCCGCAAAATAACCGCTGTAGTAGTCCGGCGTCTTGTCAAACATCGTGTTGAACTCGCTGAGGTTCACGAAGACCGCGAGCGCCGCCTCATAGGGGTATTCGCCGGCCACCGTAAACTCGTACGTTCTGTCCGCGTACTTGTCGTATAGGCTGACCGTATCGCCGACAGACACGTTGTATTTGTCCATGAAACCGTTGGAGAGGAGCACCTTGCCCTCCGGGATCGCGCTCTTCACGAACGTGCTCTCCGGAGCGATGCCGTACACGGAAACCTCGTCCGTCTTGTAGTTTTTCTTCGTCGTCTCGAGCGTTGCGATCGCAAACTTCTCGGCGCCCTCACCGGCTTCCTCCGGCGTCTTCAGAATGTACTGGTAGCGGCTGATGCTCGTATCTTCGATGCGCTTCGCCACCTCCGTGAGCAGCGGCTCAAACATCAGGCCGAAAATGATGATCGCGCCGGCCAGGATGACACCGACCGCCATCGTAATGTAATTCGGCAGATTCTGCAGCAGGATACGGATGCGGAAGCGCCAGGAGAACGGAATCTTCCGGTTCAGCTTGAGCGCACGCTTCTTCTTGCGGCCGGAAATCTCGCGGCGCAGATACTGCAGCGGTCCGATCCGCATTTTCCAGATCAGAATGACCGCGTTGATCGCGATCATGATGAGCGTCGGCCACAGCGTCGTGGTCACAAACGCCTTTTTGTTCCAGAAGGTCTCGACCTTGCCGAGGGAATACATCTCGTTGTAGATGTTCACCATGAAATCGCGCAGCGCCGTGTAGCCGAGCACGTTGCCCACGAGCATGCCCGCGAGAAATGCCAGCAAAGGCAGCGCCATATAGTGCCTTACCATCTCGCCTCTCGTGTAGCCCGAGGCGCGGAGCGTTCCGATGACCGACGCCTCCTTCGAGAGCGTGTTGATCGTCGTGACCGCAACGATAAATGCGAGCACGACTACTACAATATAAAGGAACAGGATCATGGAGGCCTCGTCGCCGCTCATGTCCTCACCGGCGAACTGAATGGCCTTATTTTCATATTCCGGAACAAAGTCCGAGACTTCCAGCATCGTGAGCCCGGTCTCGCCGGCCATTGCGCGTCTCACGATGTCCGCGTTGGTGGACATCAGCTCGTCCCGCAGCGCCGACAGCACGTCCTCCGACGCCGCCTGCTTCTCCTTGTCCGTCTCCGGCTTCTCATTGTAGATCCACGCGTATCCGATCGTCACATGGTCGGAGTTGTATGCGTCAAATCCCTCCGCCGTCATGAGTCCGACGCCGAAGCCTTCCGTGTCGAACATCAGGTCCGCGTTGTCCTTGAACAGCGCGCTGTAGTTGGGAAATGCCGCGAAACCCGAGACCGTCAGCTCCCGTCCGCCGACCGTGATGCGCTCGCCGACTTTTGCAGCCTTGCGGCCGTGCAGGTTGTCGAGCAGGACCTCGTCCGCCGCCTGCGGAAGGCGTCCCTCCGTAACCTCGGGGATGTTCACGTCGCCGGCACGGTACACGCGGAGCGTTGCCTCGCCGGATCTCTCCTCAAAAAAGTCCGCGCGGGCGAGACTGATCTTTGCCTTTTGGCCGATCGCCTCGAGCAGCGAATCCTCCGGTCGCACATTGAACGCGATGTGTCCGTCCTCGACTTTATTTTCCTTCAGATTTCTCTTATATGCTTTCGCGATCCCGTCATTTGCCACCAGGAAGCCCGAGACCACGGACACGACCATGGTGATAAATAGGAAAATGACGAGGTATTTGCCGAAGTCTGCCTTCAACTCCCGCGGCAGCCTCCGATTCATGGGATTT
>JBGUPV010000003.1:0-13641 GCA_045130455.1 Lachnospiraceae bacterium
CATACAACACCGAGGACTATCTCGGCACACGCTATGTGATCGAAGGAGGCGAGGAGATCACCTCCGAAGACGCCGGATGCCCACAGGGCACCACATTACTCGTGAGAGATCTGTTCTACAATGTTCCCGTGCGGCGCAAATTCTTAAAGTCCGCAACGACGGAAACCGGCTACATCAGCGAACTGCTCGAGCGGTTTGCCGTAGCACATCCGAACGTGTCCGTCACATATATCGCCGGAAGCAAGACCGTGTTCCAGTCCTCCGGCAACGGGCGGCTCCGCGACGCGGTTCTCGCGGTTTACGGCCGGGAGATCGCTTCCGAACTGATCCCCGTCGAGTACTCCGATGAACATGTGATCGTCAGCGGAATGATCGCAAAGCCCGCGGCGGTGCGCAACAACCGCAGCATGGAGCTTTGCTTTGTCAACGGTCGTGACATCCGCAGCAAACTGATCGGAACCGCGATCGAAGACGCGTACCAGTCGTATGTCATGCAGCACAAATATCCGTGCACCGCATTGATGCTGACAGTACCTGAGGAGGAGGTCGACGTCAATGTCCATCCGACGAAGATCGATGTCCGCTTCCAAAACCGCGAAGCTGTCTACAACGGCGTTGTGACAGCCATCCGTTCCGCACTCCGAAAGGCGCTTCTGATCCGCAACATTGAGGAAACAGCCGAGCCTTCAAAACCCGAATCGGGCAAGCAGCCTCGTCCCGCAGAGAGTTTTGAAGTCAACCGAAGCAGCATGGAACGGTACATCCCCTCAGGAGCGCTGACACCGGCTGCACAGATTACTAACCCCGCGATTTTGCAGAACCCTGAAGCATCCGCGCCGGCATCGATCAATCAGGTATCCGATCACATTGCTGAAAGTAGTATTCCTTCGGATACAACAGCAAACACGATCGGCAATTTTGAGAACACGGTCACCGACAACGCGACGGAATATGCCGCTGTTTCTGCAGGATCACAACCGTACAACACATCCGAGTCCGATGTTCCGGCAACTCATTTATCGGAAAATGAGCAACCTTACGAGGCGGCGACCATCCCGGACGTGACCGAGCTGATCCGCAGACCCGCGGAAACTCCCGCTGCCGAAGAGACGGCCAGGAAAGAGGAAGTGATCGGAGAGCAGCTGTCGTTCATGGCGAAGGATCCCGTTCGCGAATACCGGTTGATCGGCCAGGTTTTCGACACGTACTGGATCATCGAGCTGGACAATCAGCTTCTCATGATCGACCAGCACGCGGCTCACGAGAAGATCAACTACGAGCGGTTCCTCAAGCAGATCGCGCAGGGCAGCATCGATACGCAGATGATGTCTCCGCCGGAGATCATTTCCCTCACGATCCGCGAGGAAGAAGCGTTGCTCACCAACATGGAATATCTCGAAAAAGCAGGCTTTGAGATCTCTTCCTACGGCGGAAGAGAGTACGCCATCAACGGCGTACCGACCGTTCTGTTCGGATTGAGTCCCAAAGATTATCTTTTGGACACACTGAACCAGCTCACGGACGTTCCGAAGACCAATCCGCTGCTTCGGGTGCTTGAGAAACTGGCTTCCATGTCCTGCAAGGCAGCGATCAAAGGAAACCAGCACATTTCGCTGCAGGAGGCCAAGCATCTGGTGGACGAGTTGCTCACGCTGGACAATCCGTATCATTGTCCGCACGGGCGCCCCGTCATCCTGTCCTTCAGCAAATACGAGATTGAAAAGATGTTTAAACGCATCGTTTGAAAGGAGCCTACTTGGAGCCGCTGATCATCCTCTCAGGACCGACAAGCGTCGGCAAAACCGAACTCTCGCTTCAGCTTGCCGAGCGCATCGGCGGTGAGATCATCAGCGCCGATTCCATGCAGGTGTACCGCACGATGGACATCGGAACGGCAAAACTGATGCCGGAGGACCGACGAGGGATCCCTCACTACGGCATCGACTGCGTCGACCCGAAAGATTCCTGGGATGTGACACGTTTCGTCACATCGGCGGAGGAATGGATCCGCGAGATCCGCAGCCACGGCAGTCTGCCGATCGTGGCAGGCGGAACCGGCTTTTACATTCAGGCGCTCCTCAAAGGGCTTTCCTTTGAGAATGAACCCGGTCCCGACGATTACACGAAGTCGCTGGAGGAGTTCGACAACCGGACGCTCCACGAAATGCTTCGCGGGATCGACCCGGAGAGCGCTGACGCGATCCCCGAGGGAAACAGGAAACGAGTGCTCCGCGCATTGGTATACGAGCATTGGCACGGCGAACCGATCTCTGCGCTCAACAAGCGGCAGAAGCAGTCGACTTCGCCGTACAATTACGTTTATTTTGTGCTCACGCTTCCGCGGGAGGAACTGTACGCGACCATCGACGCGCGCGTTCTCGATATGATCAACGCCGGACTTGTGGACGAGGTAAAGAACCTTGCCGCTGCCGGTATGACAAAAACCGACGTGTCGATGCAGGGGATCGGTTACCGACAGATCCTTGCTTATCTCGACGGTGAGATAACACTTCCCGAGGCGATCGAGACGGTTCAACGTGAGACAAGGCATTTTGCGAAGCGTCAGATGACCTGGTTCCGCCGGGAAAATGACGTGATCTTCCTCGATCGCAAACGAACCAACGACGAACTGCTTGCGGAGATCGAGGTTGAACTGAGAACCCGCGGGATCATCGCGGAATAACGGAAAATGACAGACGAAAGGCAATAAGTAACATGAGTTTGGAAGAACAATACCGCTCACTGGGAATCGACCGCGGGATCTATGATCTCGGACGTGAGATCGAGACCGGACTTGCGGAGCGGTTTCAGAAGATCGACGACAACGCGGAACTGTGCCAGTTGAAAGTGCTTGCGGCGATGCAGAAGAACCGTGTCAGCACGGAATGCTTCGAAGGAAGCACGGGATACGGTTACAACGATCTCGGAAGAGACACTCTTGAGAAAGTGTACGCGGACGTATTTCATACGGAGAGCGCCCTCGTAAGAGCGCAGATCACCTGCGGAACCCACGCGCTTTCCTTAGCGATGGCCGCAAACCTTCGCCCCGGCGACGAGATCCTCTCCCCGGTGGGCAAGCCGTACGATACGCTTGAACAGGTCATCGGTATCGTTCCTTCCCCGGGTTCCCTGGCCGAGTTCGGGATCACGTACCGCCAGGTCGAACTGTTGCCTGACGGCGGTTTCGATTACGAAGGCATCCGCGCCGCGATCCGTCCGAACACGAAACTCGTTGAGATCCAGCGAAGCAAAGGTTACCTGACGAGACCGACATTTTCCGTTGAGAAGATCGGAGAATTGATCCGGTTCGTAAAATCCATAAAGCCCGACGTCATCTGTATGGTTGACAACTGCTACGGCGAATTTGTCGAAGCCATCGAGCCCTCGGATGTGGGCGCGGACCTCACGGTCGGCTCGCTCATCAAGAACCCCGGCGGGGGTCTTGCCCCGATCGGCGGATATATCGCCGGCCGCGCGGATCTTGTGGAGCATTGCGCATATCGCCTCACAAGCCCCGGTCTCGGTCGTGAAGTCGGCGCATCCCTCGGTGTCACCCGAAATCTGATGCAGGGATTTTTCCTCGCACCGAGCGTAACGGCCGCTGCCCTCAAGGGCGCGATCTTCGCGGCTGCTTTGTACGAGCATTTCGGATTCCGGTGCGTTCCCTCGGCCGCGGAAGAACGCTACGACATCATTCAGTCCGTAACGCTGGGGACTCCCGAGAGAGTCATCGCATTCTGCCGGGGTATTCAGGCGGGAAGCCCGGTCGACAGCTACGTGACACCGGAGCCCTGGGCGATGCCCGGATATCATTCGGAAGTCATCATGGCCGCCGGCGCATTTTACCAGGGAGCGTCCATCGAACTGTCCGCGGACGGTCCGATCGAACCGCCGTACGCCGTGTATTTTCAGGGCGGTCTGACCTGGGCGCACGCCAAATTCGGCATTCTTTCCTCGCTGCAGAAGCTCTCCGAGGCGGGGCTGCTGCCGGAAGCGTGACTTGTAACAGACCGACGGATATGTTATAATGCATAGACGTGTTTTCGAAGATAACAACGATCAAAAGCACGTACCGGCATGATCATCAAAGGATCGTGCACGCGAAAAGAGATGCTCTTTCCCCCCGGAGAACGGAAGGAGACATCCATGCAACAAACCATTCAGTCCATCCATTCATCCGGAGCCATGCTGCCGGATGAGAAAGCCCGCATGTACGGGATGTTCGCGCTCACCGACGCGGAATTGCTCGCGATATTATTGCGAAGCGGTTCGAAGGGCAACAATGTGATCGCCCTGTCCGAACAGATCCTGCGGGAGTGGGGGAGTCTTCGCGGCATCGTCGCGGCATCCCCCGAACAGATCCGCAATCTGCCCGGAGTCGGCCGCGTCAAAGAACTGCAGATCCTTGCCGTAGCGGAATTGAGCCGGAGGATCTGGCGAAGCACCCGCGATCTTACGCCCGTGCTCAACAACTCCCAGGAAGTGTACGATCATTTTCGGGAGGATCTTCGGAACGCTGAGCAGGAGGAAGTGCATCTTGCGCTTCTCGACGTAAAATGCCGGCTGCAGCGCCGCGTCGTCCTTACGAAAGGCACGCTGCGTTCATCGGTCGTCTCACCTCGGGAAGTATTTTCCGAAGCGCTTTCGTACCATGCGGCGTCCTTTGTGATGCTGCACAACCATCCGAGCGGAGACTCTACCCCGAGCCGCGAGGACATCTCGATCACCAAGACACTGTACGGGCTCGGGATGATGATGCAGTTGCCGATGCTGGACCATATCATCATCGGGAATCCGGGGTATTTCAGTTTCAAAGACAGCGGAATGCTTTCCGCCGAATGAATCAAAACGGGAGGATCTATGTCCGCCAAAAACTACGCAATCGATTTCGGCACGTACGCCATCAAGATATACAAATACCGCCAGGGGATCCGCTATCATCAGAAGAGCGTGATCGCCATGCACGGAAAGAACCAGGTTCTCGCCATCGGCGACGAAGCCTACGAGATGGTCGGCAAACAGCCCGACTACATTTCGGTGCGCTTTCCGATCCGCGGAGGTGTCATCGCGGACTACGAGACCATGATCTCGCTGTTCAACTGCATCTCCATGGATATGGCGAGAGAGGGAGACAAGATGCGCGGCGCCGACTTTCTGGTGGCGGTTCCGACGGAGGTAACGGACGTCGAGAAGAAGACATTTTACGACATTATCGACGCGTCCATCGCCAAACCGAAGAAGATCCGCATCGCCGAGAAGCCTCTGGCCGACGCCATCGGATGCGGCATTGACATCCACGACAGTAACGGCGCGCTGATGGTCAACATCGGCGCCGATACGACGGAGATCTCGGTTCTGTCGCAGGGCGGCATCGTACTGAGCCGGCTGTGCCCATACGGCGGCTATCGCTTCGACGAGGCGATCATAAATGCCGTGCGGCGCATGCACAACCTGCTGATCGGACAACGGACAGCGGAGACCGTCAAACTCGAGCTGGTGGATTTCTCCGGTAATCCCGAAGACACATTGAAGACTTACGGACGCGATTACCTCACGGGACTTCCGAGAGAGCGGGAGCTCACATGCGCGCTTGTCAACGAGGCAGTCGCCGAGCCGCTCGCCGTGATCGCGGACGATATCAAATCTGTGCTCGAGCGCATTCCTCCGGAAATCTCAGCGGACGTGTACAAGAGCGGTATCTACGTATCCGGCGCATCTTCGGGACTGAAGGGCCTCGACCGGTACCTCTACGAGCAGACGGGACTGTCGGTCCGGATCGCCCAAAACGGCGCCACCTCCGTTGTCGAAGGTCTCGGCCGTATCCTTGAGGACAAAGATTTCTCGTACCTGGCGAAACCGCTTCGTCAGACGTACTACGAACATGACTGATCACTGAAATGCGAGGTAGCGAATGAACTCACGCAAGAACAAAAAATACGGCATCGACCCGAAATACATCCTCATGCTGGCTGTATTTCTCTGCGTGTGTCTGATCTTTTTCTCCTATCGCTTCCCGAAGGTTTTCAATCCGGTGCGTTCCGGCATCAACTCACTTCTCGTCCCGATGCAAAAGGGCATCCACGTGATCGGGGACCGTATCAACGAGACGCAGGCCAAATTCGATGATGTCGAGAAGATCCGCGCGGAGAAAGATGCCCTCGAGAGGGAAGTCGCGGAACTTCGTGAGAAAAATGAGCGTCTTGAGCAGGATCTCTACGACATGGAGCTGTTCCGGCAGCTTCTCGAACTCGACCAGACATATCCGGAATACACGAAAGTCGGCGCCAACATCATCGCGCGTGACAGCACCGGATTTTACGCTTCCTTCACGATCGACAAGGGCGAGAAGGACGGCATGAAGGTGGATATGAACGTCATCGCCGGCGCTGGACTCGTCGGTATCATCACGCAGGTCGGTCCCAATTACTCGATCGTCCGCTCGATCATCGACAATGACAGTTACGTCAGTGCGACGATCATGAAGACGGGAGACCCGTGCATCGTGGCCGGAAACCTCGCGATGCTCACGAAGGAAGGCTTCATCGGCGTAAAAGATATCTCGATCAATTCCCTCGCGAAGAACAATTACAAGATCTACACGTCGGAGCTCAGCGAACGATATCTGCCGGGTCTGTTGATCGGCTATCTGACGAAGATCTCGACGGAGGCCGACGGCCTTTCCAAGTCCGGATACCTGACGCCCGTCGTCGATTTTGAGCATCTTTCCACCGTTTTGGTCATCAAGGAACTGAAAGTACCCGCGGTATCCCCGGAATAAGAGAGTAGGAGTCATCCATGCTGGCAATCCTGATACTGACAATTGAGATACTGGTGAGCTACCTTCTCCAGAGCACGGTATTTGCCGGACTTTCCATCGCGAATACCGTACCGGACCTTCTTCTGATCGTGACGGTGGCTGCAGGTTACCACAATTCCCGCCTCAAGGGCATGGGCGTCGGTTTCTTCTGCGGTCTGCTGCTCGACGTAGGCTCCGGCGGCGTGCTGGGCGTGTATGCGCTGCTCTATATGGTGATCGGCTATATCGCCGGCCATTTCGGAAAATATTACGTGCAGAAGGATCTGTTCTTCCCGCTCGGACTGATCGCGGTCTCGGAGTTTGCGCTCTGTACGGCGGTGTATGTGTTCGGTTTCCTTCTCAACGACACGGAAAGTTTCGTCACGTATGTGAAGACGATCTTCATGCCGCGCATCCTTTACACGATCGTGGTATCGGTGATCTATTACGTCCTCCTGACGATCCTCTACGAGAGAGTCATTAACCGTGATTCGGAGGACGAGGCGTACCTTCCGCCGGAGAGTATTCTCCCGGAAGAATCAAAGTGAGGCAAGCATGTCAGACCAGAATCTGTTATCGGAGGAAAATGAAAACCGGCTCCTTGCGGACCGATTGATCCCGGTAATCCTGATCATCGGCATGTTGTTCGGAGCGATCATCCTGCGCCTGTTTTATATGCAGATGATCGACGAATCAACAGCGAAGATCAAGGAAAATACCACCTCCTACACAAAAACGATCGCAGTTCCGGCGACCCGCGGCAATATCTATGATTGCAAGGGGGTCATTTTGGCGTATAACGACCTCCAGTACAACCTCGAGATGTACGATTCGGCGACATTGTCGACCAACGCGCAGAAAAATGAGGCAATCTACTCGCTGATTGAGCTTCTTCGGAAGTTCAATTACAAGCGCGAGTTCGATTTCTATATCAAGATCAATGAGAGCGGAGAGTTTGAGTTCACCGTCTCCGGCAATGCGCTTCTTCGGTTCAAGAAGAACGCGTACGGCCTTCCTACCACAGACAAACTGACGGACGAGCAGAAGGAGGCCACCGCGGAGGAAGTTTTCAATTTCCTTCGGTACGGCAACAATTCGTCCAGAATGTTCCAGATCTCCGATGACTACAGCCGCGAGGACGCTCTGGAGATCATGGCGTACCGCTACCAGCTGTTCACGCTGTATCCGAGCTACAGTTCCTTCCGCATCGTGAGCGACATCAGCGACCAGGCAAGGATCAGTTTCTATGAGAACACGACCAAGATCCCCGGCCTTGAGATCACCAAGTCGTCCAAGCGTATCTACAATCCCGACAACGCGATTTATTTTGCGCATATCATCGGTTACATCGGCCGGATCAACGCCGAGGAGCTCGCGGAGCTTCGGGAGACCAACCCCAAATACAACGATACGAGCATCGTCGGAAAAGTCGGTGTTGAGAAGACGTTCGAGAGCGTTCTTTCCGGCACGGACGGCGTCGCGACGATCATCATCAACGAGCGCGGCCAGGTTGTTTCCAAGACCGTGACGACCGAGCCTGTCGCCGGCGACAATCTGTATCTCACCCTCGACACGGACCTTCAGAAAGGATGCTACAACATCCTCAAGCGAAACATCGCGGCAATCCTTCTGTCGGCCATCGTTCCGAACATGGACTACGGTTCGCGCGGTGAGAACGCTACGGATATCACGATCCCGATCTACGAGGTCTACTATGCGCTGATCAACAACCATGTCATCGACGTCAAGCATTTTTCTGCTGATGATGCGACCGACCTTGAGAAGGCGGTCCTGGCGATGTATGAGGCGAAGGAAGAGAAGATATGGGAAGACCTTCTCACGCTTCTCGACGCCAAGAACACCGTGACCGCGAAGGAAGCCGGAGAATCGATGGCGGACTACCTGAGTTTTGTTTACACGAAGCTCAATCCGTCCAACTGGGACATCGTCAACACCTCCGCCATCAACCAGGGCGACGAGCAGTACATGCTGTTCGCGGACGGCAAGCTGTCTCTGAGCAAATTCCTTCAGTATGCGATCACCCAGGGCTGGGTCAAGCTCGACCGTTTGAACATTGGCTCCGAGTACTACGACACCAACGAGCTGTATCAATACCTTTTGGACTATATCGTCGCGCATCTGCGGGACGACTCGGAGTACCAGAGCCGCATTTACCGGACACTGATCTTTGACTATTCGCTGAAGGGACGCGACCTGTCGCTTCTTTTGTTCGACCAGGGCGTTCTCAAGGAGGATGCCGACACGTACCGCAAGCTGAAGAACGGCTCGCTTTCCTCCTACGATTTCATTACGCGTAAGATCAAGCTTCTGGAGATCACACCGGCCATGCTGGCACTCGAGCCCTGCAGCGGCTCCATCATCATGACGGACCCGAACACCGGCCTCGTCAAATGCCTGGCTTCCTATCCGAGTTACGACAACAACTACCTGACCAACTCGGTCGACATGGAGTATTACAATAAGCTTCTCGCCGACAAATCATATCCGATGGTATGCCGCGCGACGACTTCCAAGACCACGACCGGTTCGACGTTCAAGCCTCTCATGGCCATCGCGGGACTGACTGAAAAGGTCATCACGGTAAATGAGAAGATCAACGACGAAGCGATCTTTGAGAAAGTCGATCCGTCGCCCCGTTGCTGGGCATACCCGCACAACCACGGCAGCATTACCGTCGCGGACGCGATCCGCGATTCGTGTAACTATTTCTTCTACGAAGTCGGTTACCGTCTCTCGGTCAACGAGAAAGACGAGTACATCGATGCCCGCGGTATCAAGGCGATCCAGAAGTACGGCGCGATGTTCGGTCTCAACGAAAAGTCCGGCGTCGAAATGTCGGAGTCCGCGCCGATCATGTCCAACACCGACGCCGTCCGTACGGCCATCGGTTACTACCACAGTTTTGCGCCGATCCAGATCAGCCGTTACCTCACGACCATCGCGAGCGAGGGCGTCTGCTACGATCTGACGCTTCTCGACCGCATCGTGTCGAACAACGGAGAGCTGATCCGGCAGAACACGGCCAACGTTCACAACTACATCGACATGGTTGCCGACAGTTCCTGGAAAGCCGTAAAGCAGGGTATGTACCGCGTTGTCAACTACGAGCATTCGTCCATCCTGAAGATGTTCACGGATCTCAAGGTGAAGATCGCCGGCAAGACCGGTACCGCGCAGGTGAGCCTGAATCATCCCAACAACGCGCTGTTCATTTCGTTCGCTCCGTACAACAACCCCGAAGTGTGCCTCACGGTGGTAATTCCGAACGGTTACGCTTCCTCGAACGCGGCCTCCGTCGCGCGCGAGACTTACGGCTTCTACTTCGAGGGTGAGAACAAGGAAGCGCTCATCAGCGGCAACGTGATCGCCGGTACCATTCTCGATGTCGGTTACACCGACTGATGTATTCGCAGGAAACCGCGGCGCCGGCGCAAAAAGCGCCGCGGTCAAACAATAACCAAAAGGGGAGAAAGCTTTGAAACAGGATAATTCCGTAATCGTAAAAGGCTACAAGGACGGCATTTTGCTGATCCTTGACGAAACCATGGCGTTCGACGAACTTCTGGAGCGGATCCGCAGGAAGTTCGAAGACTCCGCCAAATTCCTCGGCGCAGCCAAACTTGCGCTGACATTTTCCGGCAGAGTGCTCAGCATTTCGGAGCAGAAAGACGTACTGCGCGTGATCTCCGAAGTCACCGACCTCGAGATCCTCTGCGTGTTCGACAACGACGAACCGATGCAGGAGATCATGAAGAAGACTGTTGACTCGGTCATCAGCAGCCTCTCGAACCAGAGCGGCAAATTCTTCTACGGCTCGGTCACCGCGGGTTCCCACGTCTCGACCGAGAACTCGATGGTCGTGATCGGCAACATTGAGAAGGGCGGGGAAGTGTCCTGCGGCGGAAGTCTGGTCGTCCTCGGCGCCATCGAAGGCTCCGCAACCGCCGGAACCAACGGCAGCCACGAAGCTCTGATCTACGCCTCGTCCATCGAAGCGGAGCACCTGCAGATCGTAAAGAGCGTGTACGATCCCTCCGAGGAGACCGAGAAGGCCGCCAAGAAGCGGAAAAAAGCGGAAAATA
This sequence comes from Lachnospiraceae bacterium, assembly GCA_045130455.1. Lineage (GTDB taxonomy): Bacteria > Bacillota > Clostridia > Lachnospirales > Lachnospiraceae > ISDg. The sequence continues at coordinate 10,900 of JBGUPV010000003.1, forward strand.
AAGCTCACCTCGACAAGGCCGCACGCCTTGTGACACTCAAGGACAACACGGTCGTCATCACGCCGGTGGAGCCGCAGACGTTCCGCTTTGAGGTTGACGACGATCTGATCTGACGCGGTTCACGGCTCATTTTACAAAAGACCGAACAAACGGTGTGTAAGTTCTCACCGACAGGAGCAGCATGTTTAAGAAAAAAGGGTATTCCCTCGACAACTACAGGTTCTCCATCATAGCGATCCTTCTCATTCTTCTTGGGATCAGCTGTGTGTTGATCCACCGATTGCAGGCACCGGGCGAGAATCTGCTGATCAAGCAGTTTCTCGGTATTGCGCTCGGTCTGTTTGCCATGGTCGTCGTTTCGCTCGTCGATTACCACTTCATCTGCAAATTCTTCATACCGCTGTACCTGTTCAACATGGTGCTGATGTTCATCTGCCGTTACGTTACTTACGATATGTTTCCCATCATTTACGGCTGGAAACACCTCGACGCAAGGCGATGGATCAAGATCGGCGGCCGCGGTGTCGCCGGTAGCGGTTTCGAGTTCATGCCGTCGGAGATCACCAAGATCGTTTTGATCATATTTTTCGCAAAGCTCTTCGAGATGCTCGGCAAGCGGATCAACACGTTTTGGGGCGTCACGATCTCTGTCATGCTCATGGCGGTCCCGACCTACGCGATTCTCGTACAGCCCGACCTCTCGACCAGTATCGTACTGGTATCGACGTTCATCTGCATGATCTTCATCGCAGGACTCTCGTACAAAGTTGTCCTGCCGGCCATGGGAATCGGAATACCGCTTGTCCTGGGCCTGTTCTGGTATGTTCAGCAGGACTACCAGATCCTCCTCAAGGATTGGCAGCAGAAGCGTATTCTGTCCATCCTTCATCCCGAGGAGTACGCGGACCTGATGTACCAGCAGAACAACGCGGGTGCGGCGATCTCGTCGGGCGGTGTCTTCGGGAAAATGATCGTCGGCTCGGAAAGCAAGCGTCTGGCCGGCTCGGTTCCCGTCGTGGAGAGTGACTTTATCTTAAGCTCGGCGGCGGAAGAGTTTGGCTTTGTCGGCTGTGTCTTCATCGTCGCTATGTACATCCTTTTCGTCTTCATCAGTTTCCGCATCGCGCGGCGCGCGAAAGACCGTCTCGGATACCTGATCGCTTCGGGTATCGCCGTGGCGATCGGTCTGCAGGCACTCGTTAACATGGGCGTAGTCACGTCGCTTTTGCCGAACACGGGTATCCCGCTGCCGTTCCTCAGCATGGGACTGAGTTCGCTGATGACCAACATGGCGACCGTCGGGATCCTGTTAAACGTCGGTCTGCAGGACAAGGATGTCGTCATCGACAACAAATATGAATTTGAAAAAGGACTGTTGGATTGACAACAGATCATAATTTTTCTGATAACGGGGGATATTCCATGGTAACAACCGGGAAAATCAAGCGCCTGATCGCGCTGTTTCTTACACTCGTCCTCGTGACGGGATGCCTCACGTCGTGCGGCTCTAAGGAGCCTACGGACCTGATGGGCAACTACGCTGCCTCGGACAGTGTGATCAACTATGATGTCGGAGCGATGAAGGAAGCTTCCTTTGCGGACCTGCTCTCGAAATGGTTCATCTGCGACATCACCGAAGACATGATGACCGAATCCTACGTCTTCGACGAAGGCAACGAGAAGCGCTGGGGATCCGCATTTGTCGTCGACCGCACGGACAACAAGCTGCTGTTCGGCTACGACATGTTCCGAACGATCTACCCTGCGAGCGTCACAAAGCTAATGACCGCGCTGGTGACACTTCGCAAATGCGACCCGAAAGAGACCGTTACCATCGACGCCTTCACGGCGGATATGACCCGAGGTTCCGTCGCGGAGCTCAACGAGGGCGACGTCATCACCGTCTACAACCTCCTCGTGGTCCTGCTGACGATCTCCGCCAACAATGCCGCCATCGCGCTTGCGCGGCACATAGCCGGCTCGGAGGAAGAGTTTGTCAAGCTCATGAACGAGGAGATGGACCGGCTCGGCGTCAACAACACCGAGTTCGCCAATGCCAGCGGCCTTCACCTCGACAACCACAAGACCACCGCGTACGATATGTACATCGTCTACCAGGAGTGCACGAAGATCCCCGAGTTCCGCGAGATCATGAAGCTCAACGAGGGTGAGTACGAGTACACCAACGCCCAGGGCGAGCACTGCGTGCGTCATTACAAGTCCACGAACTGCTTTAAGATCGGCACCTATCCGTATCCGGACGGCATCACCATCCTCGGCGGCAAGACCGGAACCACGGACCGCGCCGGTTACTGCCTTCTGATGCACGTCATGGGTCCTTCCGGACGTGAGTACATCATCGGCGCGTTCCACTGCGCCAACGAGGAAAAGCTCTACACCAAGCTCGCGGAACTGATGGAAGAGTACTGCAAATAACACTTTTTGACGCATTTTCCGCCGCTGTGACGAATTCCCTGTCATATCCTCAGATTCCTTGCGACCGCTTCGCCCGGAATCGAAAAATGCGGCTTCATTTTGCAAAAATCGGTTGTTATTTAGACAGCCATGTACTATAATGAAATCGGATACCAAAGCGGTTTTCCTATGGGTTTATAACCGGTTCGGCATCCGATACAATTGATTCCTTAAGGAGGTAGCAGCCATGGTTCAGATCATAGCCGGTGAAAAAGGAAAGGGAAAGACCAAGATTCTTCTTGACAAGGTGAATTCAGACGTTCTTAC
>JBGUPV010000004.1:0-7714 GCA_045130455.1 Lachnospiraceae bacterium
AAGGAGGCCGGAACGCATCGTATGCTGATGGAGCAGAAGGGCATCTATGCCGACATGTACTCGAAGCAGGCGAAGAACTACCTCGCCATCTCAAACGGTGACCGTCCCGGCGGCGAACAGCCTGCCTCGGCGCCCGTGAAGGGAGGTGAGCCCGTATGCGACATGTGATCAAAAACCAGCTCTTCCTGTGGAGGCTCTGCTTCCGCACCTGCCCGGGTTACATGCTGTACCACCTGTACGACGGCTTCCGGTACCAGGGCGTGATCTTCATGGAGCACGTGCTCGGGATCCGTTACGTGCTGCGGTGCGCGGAGTACCACGAGCCGTTCTGGAAGGCGCTTCTGGTCATCGGCATCATTCTGACCGTAAACCTTCTGCAGATCATTCCGGACGGTTTCTTCATCCACGGGTGGTCCTTCCGGAGCAAGCCGAAGCTGTACCGCGCGCTCAAGGAGCAGATGTACAAGAAGGCGGCGGAGATCGATCTCTCGTGCTACGACGATCCGAAGTACTACAACGATTTTGTGCTGGCCGTCGCGGAGGCAGAGAGCTCGATCGACCGGTTCCTCTCGATGACCAACCTGCTCGTGCAGGGCATCACGATCCTGTTCACGACCGGCGTATTTTACCTTGTGACGGACGCGATGGGCGTTGTATTCGTCCTTGCTTCGTTTGTGCTGCGGTTCCTGGTCTCGAGGGTTTTGAACAAACTCAACTACCGCGTGCGTCTGCGCGTCAATCCGCTGGAGCGGAAGCGCAATTATGTGAGCCGTGTGTTCTACCTGAACGATTACGCGAAGGAGCTCCGTCTGCATCCCGAGGTCGGCGATGCGCTGGAGCAGGAGTTCCTTGAGGCGGACGACGAGATCATCCGCGAGCAGAAGAAGGTGGGAACGAAGCGAACGCTGCTCGGTTTCCTCAACGGCTACGTCGTCGGCGATTTCATCCTGGACGGCCTCTATATCACATATCTGGTATACCAGGCGGCGGTCCTCCATACGATCGACTACAGCAATGCGGTCATCCTCTTTAACCGGACGGGCAGTCTCCGTCGTGGTATGATGAACCTTGCAGACATCGTTCCGCAGGCGCAGGAGAACAGTCTCTATATCGACAAGATCCGTGCGTTCCTTGCGTACGAGCCGAAAATGAAACCGCATGCCGGAGATGCGCTGCCTGAAGGCAATGCATCGATCGAGCTTAACAACGTGAGTTTCCGGTACCGTGAGGATCTTCCGGACACGCTGCACAACATCAGCCTGAAGGTCGAGCCGGGCGAGAAGATCGCCATCGTCGGTTACAACGGCGCCGGCAAGACAACGCTGATCAAGCTGCTCATGCGTCTGTACGATCCGACGGAGGGAACGATCCGGTTCCACGACCGTGATATCCGCGAGTACGCTCCCGCGGAGTATCGCAAGCGGATCGGCGTCGTCTTCCAGGATTACCAGATGTACGGCGCGAGCCTTGCGGAAAATGTCATCATGAACTGCAGGGAGGCGTCGGACGATGACGATGCGATCCGGGAGGCGCTCACCAGAGCAGGGTTCGGCGAGAGGCTTGCGAGCCTTCCGAAGGGACTGGAGACGCAGGTGACGACCGAGTTTGACCGCGAGGGTGTCAACTTCTCCGGCGGCGAGAGCCAAAAGGTGGCGATCTCGAGAGCATTTTACATGAACTCGGATATCCTGATCATGGATGAGCCCAGCAGCGCCCTCGACCCGATCGCCGAGTACGAGTTGAACCGCGCGATGAAGTCCGCGGCGAAGGGCAAGACAGTGTTCTACATCTCGCATCGTCTGTCCACCACGAGGGATGCGGACCGTATCCTGATGCTGGAGAAGGGACAGATCGTGGAGGAGGGAACGCACGCCGGACTCCTGGCGAAGAACGGCCGTTACGCGCAGATGTGGCGTGTGCAGGCCGGACGCTACGAAGCATGACCGATAATACGTAATAATATGCGCAAATTGTGCCTCGAGGCCGATCCCGCAACGGCTTCGGGGCACTTTTCGGTTGAAAAGCGTATTGGCTTATTGTACAATGAGATTCCCCCCCAAATCGGAAAATGCGTTCGCGCGGAAAGGAGAAACTCCCGGTGAGACTTCGTGAGAGGATAACTGCAATCCTGGCAGCGGTGCTGCTGGCGGCAGCGGCGATCGGCCCTGCGACGGCAGAGGCGAAGACTGCGGCGGAGCGGGAAACCGCGGTGTCGGAGAACGCCGAAACGGCTGCTGATGCGGAACTTTCGGAAATGCTTGCTGCGGAGATCGCGGACGCGGAAGATGGTCCGGAAACGGTTGCTTTTGTGCCGGAGCCGGCAGATCCCGAAGGTCAGCGGACGACCGTTACGAACGAGAAGCGCATGCAGTACATCGGCCAGCTTCTCTCGCGCATCGGCTGCGGGTATCCGACGGATGAGGAGACGTCCGCAGGCTCGCGCGGGTTCGGCCTGAAGTCGAAGAAGTTCGACTGCAGCGGCCTGGTGGCCAACGTGTTCATGACGATTGGGTATTCGCGTCATTTTTCGACGTCCAAGGATCACTGGGTGTCCGTCGTGAACCTGCCCGAGAAATTCAGCGGCTGGGAGTGGATGCCGTGGACGTCCCGGCCGGGCGACACGAAGGGTGTGTACGACCGCGTGAAGGACGGGCAGAAGTTGTATCTGATCCCGGACAGCCGCAAAGATCCGGTGCTCACATTTGTCGTGCGAAAAGGCAAGTTTACGTACGAGAACAGCCGCGCGGCAGGCTCCATCCTCGTGAAGATGGACGGCAAGGGCGAGAACGGCTGGCACGTGACGACGGTGCTCGGCTACTATGACGCAACCTGGCTCAAGGAAAATGCGGGCGTCGGCAACGTAAGCAAGGAGACCGCATCCAAATACGGCGAGATCAAAAGGGCGGTCATGGACGATATCGTCGCGAAGTACGGAAGCTATCTGGTGCGGGATTTCAAGGGGCACGTGTCCCTGTTCCGGAACTATCTGACGCACGCTCACCGCGGCAGGGCCAACGGCAAACTCGGGACGAAGAGCGGCTGGAACGACAGCTTCTACACGGCGTCCGGGGTGGACGGGCACGATTACCCGGTGATGTGGGATCTCCGCCAGCGAAAAGGCATCAAAACAAAGCGCGTGTACAACCCGGTGTGGCAGATCGATTCGCTCAACCCCGCGGTCGGTGTCTCCATCAACAACTCGAACATCGGGCGGTCGACAGAGAGCACGATCGGCATGCGCCTCGACTGGGAAACTTTCGGCGACTGTTACCTTGATGTCACGGATGACACCTCGGAGTACGGATGTGCGTCGGCGCCTCTCGCGGGCGTAAAATACGGCATTTTCCGCGATTCCGACTGCCGTAAGCTCATTGCGGACGGTGAGACCGATGAGAACGGCCGGCTTGTGTTTACGGATCTCGACACGGACGCAGGCAAGCCCGTGACGTACTACGTGAAAGCACTTGCGGCGCCTGAGGGTTACGCTTTTACGGACACGATCTATCCCGTGACGGTGCGCGCCGGTGAGAACACCCGCGTTTCCGAGGGGACGTTCGTCGATCCGTGCACGTACACCGGGGAGTTTACGCTCAGTGCGGCGGTGAACACGCCCTACGGTGAGGACTGGACGTTCTGTTACACCCTGACGGGCGAATTATGGGGCGGTCGAACGATCCGGCGGGAGATCGCCGTGACGATGGAAGCCGGCGCGACGTGGGCGGAGGTGACACTCACGGGTGTGCCGATGACGGTTGACGGCACTTATGTTGTCACGGAGACGACGGATGATTTCGTCTCGTCCCCGAGAGAGACCGAGGGATTCCCGTGGGAGTTCAAGGACTGCGCGACGGTGACGGTACCGGCGATCGGCGGAGCCCGGGGAACCGTGCTGATGCCGCACATCTACATTCCTCCGTATGTGCCGGAACCGCATATCGGCGTGGAACGCACGGCGCCGCCTTGCACGGAACTTGACGGAGCCGAGATGGGCATGATGGATCAGATCCGCCCTACGGCAGTCCGGATCCCTTAGAGAAACCGCGAAAAATATCGAGAGAAAGCCCTTCCCGGCGTATCGCCGGAGAGGGGCTTTTTTGACGTCCGGGAGACGATTCGCTCTTGTGCGGAAGGCATTTTCCGAGTATAATGGACGATGAGGGTCTGTACCTGCTCGGGTCGGGAAAATCCCGGCTTTTTGCGACGCCGCGGCGTCACAGCGCGTGACAAAAAAGAGGACCCGTCGAAAAGATGTACAGAGGTGAAAAACAATGAGAAAGAAACTACTGGCGATCCTGATGATCGCCGTAATGCTGATGCTTTCGGCCTGCGGTGACGAGCCGGAGCACAGGGACGGTGATAAGAAGCCGACGGAAGCCGCGCAGACGGTAACGCCGACGGCGGAGGCAACCCCGACAGCCGAGGCGACGCCGGAAGTAACAACGACGCCTGAAGCAACGCCGACGCCCGAGGCAACTCCTACGACGGAAGCAACGCCCAGTCCGAATCCGCAGAATTCGATTACACCGGAGGCAACCCCGACTCCCGAAGCAACCCCGACGCCTGAAGCAACTCCGACCCCCGAGGCGACTCCGACTCCCGAAGCAACTCCAACTCCGAATCCGCAGGATTCGATAACGCCTGAGGTAACGCCGACTCCCGAGGCGACGCCGACGCCTGAGGCAACTCCCACGCCTTCACTTCCGAAGGTTTCTGCGACGGCCGGACCGCACTATGTTGTCGGTGTTTCCGAGAATGATTATTGGGATTTCATCTCGGATTCGGAATACACGATCATTAAGTATGCCTCGAAGGATTTTATGTATATCACCGAATCCGGCTATGAAGATCTTGCCAAGCAGATCGCCGCGATCAACATCTCGTTCTACGAGGATTACCTGCGGTTCGATACGATCCGCCAGGCGGCTTCCAACGCCGGAGATGACACATACAAGGATTTCCGGTACAAGATGGAGCTCGTTGTAACCCGCTGCGACTCGGATGCGGTCGGCATGTGCGCCCGTGTTGAGTCCTTCACCGGTGGTGCACACGAGAATGTGTATTTCGACGGTTACACGATCGAAACGAAGAGCGGTACCATTTTACCGATGTCTCACTTCATCGAGGACAAAGAGGCGCTTGCGGAGGCAGCGGTCACGGAACTCTCCAAGATCGAGGACCAGTTCATTTTCATGGAGGATGACTGGAAGACCGACGTTCGCAATAACATCAGGAAAGGCAACGTGGGTTGGGTTTCCGCGGACGAAGGTATCCGGCTCTGGTTCAACCCCGGCGTTGTCGCGTCAATCTCCTCGGGTCCTGTTTTCGTGACGATCAAGATTACGGACTATCCGGAACTGTTTGTTCCGAAGCATGTCGGCAACTATGACGGATCCATTAAGACCGAGCCGCAGGACTACAGCAAAAGTTGCTCCGATGTCTTTAACAAGACGGCTGCGGTGCTTGCGAAGCAGTTCGGCAAATACAACTGGAGAGAGACGACAGCGCTCCTGACAGCCGCAGGGATCAAGTTTACCGGAATGGATGACGAGGAAGCGGATCTGTACGAGGAAAATGCAAGCGCTGAGTTCATCGATCCGGCTGACGGGAAGAAGTATATCCTGGGCTTCGGCGGAGATGTCAACGGCCGTCAGGTGTTGGATGTCATCTGGGTAATCGACGATGATTTCCGACTGACCATGTCACCGAGTTATCTCACGTTTGCGGATCCGTGGATCCATGATGTGACCGACTCCATGGTGTTCTCGGAATTTAAGACCGTGGAAGAGGCAGGAGCCGCGTGGTTTACCGCCGCGGAGATGTTCAAAACAAAATAAAGAGGAAAGCAAATAACGGAGGAAAATGTAATGGGAAAGAAACGTATCGTCGTCAACACGGGCGACAAAAAGGAATTTTGGAACAATGTGGACTTCTGCGTCGGCACCGGCCGCGCGGGTCTTGCACTGACGGACGAGTATCTGAAGGAGCTCTCGTTCGTACAGGCGGAGATCGGGTTTAAGCATATCCGCGGCCACGGTCTCTTTACGGACGACCTTGCGATCTACCAGAAGCGCAAGGATTGGAAGACCGGGAAGGTCACGGTGGAGTATAATTTTACGTATCTCGACCGCATCATGGACGCGTATCTCGAGCGCGGCATTGAGCCGTTCCTCGAGCTCGGCTTCATGCCGAAGGCGATGGCGAGCGGCGACCAGACGATCTTCTACTGGAGAGGCAACACGACGCCTCCGGCAGATTACAAAGACTGGACGGAGCTTGTCTGCGTGACGCTTGCACATCTCGTGTAGCGCTACGGCGAGCGCGTTTACAGCTGGCCCATCGAGGTCTGGAACGAGCCCAACCTTCCGGGATTCTGGAAGGACGCGAGCATGGACGAGTACTTCAAACTCTTCAAGGAGACGTTCCTTGCGATCAAGGCGCTCGATCCGAGATTCCGCGTCGGCGGCCCCGCGATCTGCGGCGTCCGCGACGAGGAGTGGATGAAGGCATTTTTCGATTTCTGCAAGGCGGAAGGACTCAAGCCTGATTTTGCGACGAGACACCACTATACGACGGAGATGCCCGATCACTCCGGCCACTACGGATACCAGAAACTCTCGGATCCCGAGCTCGGCTTCGCAAATCTTCAGTCGTCGCGGGACATCATCGATTCCTACAAGGAATTCAAGGGCATGGAGATGCATCTGACGGAGTTCAACACCTCCTACATCCCGAACAACCCGCTGCATGATTCGAACATCAATGCGGCATACCTCGCTTACCAGCTCGAGCGTCTCGGCGAGACGTCCTACTCCTACTCGTACTGGACGTTCGGCGATGTGTTCGAGGAGCACGGCGTACCGTTCTCGCTGTTCCACGGCGGATTCGGTCTGGTGGCGCACGGGTGCATCCCGAAGCCGACGTTCTGGACATTTGCCTTCTACAAGAGACTGCAGGACGCGACGAAGGAATGCGTGTACAAGGAGAAAAATGCGGTGATCGTGAGCACGCCTGAAGGCGGCTACCGCGCGATCTTCTGGAACCTCGGCGAGGAGGAGATGACCTTCGATGTGAAACTTCCCGCGGAGGGCAAGGAGTATACCGCGATCCGCGAGATCGTCGATGAGGAGACGTGCAATCCGGTCAAGGCATGGCACGACCTCGGCGAGCCCAGAAATCCTTCGAAGGAGGAAGTGGAGACGATCCGCAAGTTCGCGTACCCGGCGATGGGAAGCGAGATCCTAAAGAGAAGCCGCGGCAACATCTCGCTTTCGGTGCCGGTCCGCAGCAACGGTGTTGTGTATGTGGATATCCGCCCGAGAGAGTTCGAGGGTGACACGGGATATGTTTACGGCCGCGTAAACGGCTGATCACAGACGTCGGGGAGGACGGAATGGAGAAGAAAACGGATGAGTTGGGGAACGCGCAGGCTGTCATGACGGCAGAAGCGCCTGAATATTTGAAGACGGAGAGTCTTTCGAACGCCGATGCTTCAATCCCTGTGACGGAAAATGTGCCGGCCACAGACGTGATCGAGGCGACGTCCGGCGAAGACGGAGCAACGGAAAATGCTGCGGCTGTGAACGGCGAAGTCGGAACAACGGCAGAAACCGGGACTGCGGCAGTCGAAGACGGAACAACGGCGGAAACCGAGACCGCGGAGGCTGAGGTGGATCCGTACCAGTGGACAGAGCGTCTGCCGGAGGAACCGCCGAAG
>JBGUPV010000005.1:0-27902 GCA_045130455.1 Lachnospiraceae bacterium
TGCCTTTATGGAGTCCTCCGACGGCGCGTACGCCGGCTTCGGCACGCGTGTGACGCTGACGGACGACGGCTACACGAAGATCGTGGAGGTATTCCCGAACGGACCCGCGGATAAGAGCGGTTTCCTTCCGGGCGACCTGATCATTGAGGTCGACGGCGAGAGTGTTGTCGGCATGCAGCTGGATCTCGTGGCGGCAAAGATGCGCGGCGAGATCGGCTCCAAGGTCAGCGTGACGTTCTACCGCGAGGGTGAGGAAGATTACCGCACGGTTGTCGTGACGAGAGACCGTGTGGAGATTCCGACCGTGGAATGGCAGATGCTTGATAACCGCATCGGTTACATTAAGGTCGCGGAATTTGACGATGTCACGACGACGCAGTTCAACAATGCGGTGAAGTCCCTGTCGCAGGGCGGCATGAGAGCGCTGATCGTGGATCTCCGCAACAACCCCGGCGGTCTGCTCTCCACCGTGAGCGCGATGCTCAGCCGCATCCTTCCCAAGGGTGTCCTTCTGGTCTACATGAAAGACAAGAACGGCAAGCGTGAGGACCACTACTCCGACAGCATGCTGACGGTGGATGTTCCCATGGCCGTGTTGATGAATGACTACAGCGCGAGTGCTTCGGAAGTATTTGCCGGCTGTCTGCAGGATTACGGCAAGGCGATCCTTGTCGGCACCCAGAGCTTCGGCAAGGGTATCGTGCAGTCGATGCTGCAGCTCTCGGACGGCTCCGCGATCAAGGTCACGATCTCCGCGTATTACACGCCGAACGGACGCAACATCCACAAGACCGGTCTGACGCCGGATATTGAGGTGGAGCTTGATCCGGAACTTCGGAAGCTGTCCAAGATCCCGGTGGAGCAGGATAATCAGATCAAGGCTGCGGTCGACGCGCTTCTGCCGAAGATCCAGTAGCATTTTCCGCGGAAAATAAGTGAGACGAGTTATACAAAAAGAATGGCGATTCCGGCTTGGGAATCGTCATTTTTTTCGTTGCAATTGGAGTTGCGTTGTGGTACAATTGTGTCCGTGTACGGACAAATGTTTGCGAGCCGCAAACAATCGGCAGAGGAATCCCGTCCGCGAGTCGGAGAAAGGAACCGCTATGGCGAAAGATGAAGTCTACATTGTCAGTGCATCGGCGCTGCCGAAAGTGCTCCTTAAGGTTGCCGAGGCCAAGCGCATGCTTGCCAGGGACGCGAACATGACGGTTCAGGAGGCGACGGACGCGCTCGATCTGAGCCGGAGCTCATTCTACAAATACAAGGATGATATCCGGCCGTTCCATGAGACGTCGCGCGGCAAGACCGTGAACGTGCTGCTCCAGGTGAGCGACGAGCCGGGCATTCTCTCCGCGATCCTCACCGAGGTCGCGCAGTGCAGAGCCAACGTCCTGACGATCCAGCAGAGCATTCCGATCGGCGGAATGGCCTCCGTGGCGCTTGGGTTTGAGGTGCTTCCGGAGACGGCTGCCCTCGAGGAGCTGGAGGACCGGGTGACGAGCCTTGCGGGCGTTCAGCGCCTTCAGGTGCTCGGCATGGAGTGACAGACAGTCAAAATGAGAATAACTTGATCAACATATTACGGCAGGAGGAATTACCGCATGAAGGTAGCAATTTTAGGGTACGGCACGGTCGGATCGGGTGTGTTTAACGTCATCCGTGAGAACAATGCCATCATTGAGAAGCGCGTCGGCGCTCCCATCGAGATCAAGTACGTACTTGACCTCAGAGAGTTTCCGGGAGATCCGGTGGAGCCGTTCCTGGTTCACGATTTCCGCACGGTGATCGAGGATCCCGAGGTGGACATTATCGTGGAGGTTATGGGCGGATTGCATCCGGCGTATGAGTTCGTGAAGGAAGCACTCCTGAGCGGACGCAGCGTCTGCACTTCCAACAAGGAACTCGTGGCTTCCTACGGTGCGGAGTTGATCGGTATCGCGAGAGACCGCAGCATCAACTTCCTCTTTGAAGCCAGTGTCGGCGGCGGTATCCCCGTGATCCGCCAGCTCGTTCGTTCCATCACGGCGGACGAGGTTGAGGAGGTCAGCGGTATCCTCAACGGAACGACCAACTATATGATGACACAGATGCGGGAAAATAAGCTTTCCTTCGAGGATGCTCTCGCGGACGCGCAGTCCAAGGGCTATGCGGAGCGCAACCCTGCAGCGGATATCGAGGGATATGACGCGTGCCGCAAGATTGCGATCCTGACATCCCTCGCATATGGGCAGCAGGTGGACTATGAGGACATTTATACGGAGGGTATCACGAAGATCTCTGATGTGGATGTCGCTTACGCTAAGGTAATGAAGCGCGGCATCAAGCTGATCGGCCGCAGCTATTCAAAAGACGGCAAGGTTTACGCGATGGTATCTCCGCAGATGATCCGCAAGACCAATCCGCTCTACCCGGTGAACGGCGTATTTAACGCGATCCTCATCCGCGGCAACATGCTCGGCGACATTATGTGCTACGGCATGGGCGCGGGCAAGCTTCCGACGGCCAGCGCTGTCGTGTCCGACGTGATCGACGCGGCCAAGCACCGCTACGTGAATATCCCGATCATCTGGGATACCGCGAAGCTTGAACTTGGCAACAAGGATGACATGGTAAGCCGGTTCTTCGTGCGCGTTCCCGTGGAGCAGGCGGAGGCAGTTAAGAAGACGTTCGCGATCCACAAGACGGTGGAGCTTCCCGAAAAGACCGAGGAGTTCGCGTTTGTCACGAAGGAAATGACCGAGAAGGCGTTCGCGGACGCGGCGGCTTCGTTCACGGTTCTCAGTTCCATCCGGTACGAATAGGAGAAAGGGGTCACGCAGGGGAGCATACCTCTGCGTGATTTTAGGTAAATAACATGAAGTACATTGTAGTTTTGGCAGACGGAATGGCGGACAGACCGCTTGAGGAGCTCGGCGGCAAGACGCCGCTGGCTTACGCAAAGACGCCGGAGATGGACGCGCTGGCTCCCATGTCGGAGATCGGTATGGCGCACACGATCCCAGGCGGGATGAAGCCCGGCAGCGACACGGCCAACCTGGCGGTCCTCGGGTACGATCCGAAGAAGTACTATACCGGACGCTCGCCACTGGAGGCACTCTCCATCGGTGTTGACATGGCGGAGGACGACGTGGCGATCCGCTGCAATATCGTGACGCTGTCCGATGACACGCTTCCGTACGAGCAGAAGACCATCATCGATCACAGCTCCTCGGAGATTTCCACGCAGGATGCCGCGGTGCTGATCGAGGCCGTGCGCAAACAGCTCGAGAAGGACGGGTATCATTTTTATGTTGGTACGAGCTACCGCCATCTTTTGATCGTTAACCACGGCAGCGTTGTTCCGTTGACGCCGCCGCACGACATTCTCACCCGCGTGGTGGGAGAGTATCTGCCGCAGGATCCGGTCCTCCGGGAACTGCAGAGACGCAGCTATGACATCCTGAACAACCATCCGCTCAACGTTGCCCGCGCGAAACAGGGCCTCAACAAGGCAAATTCCATCTGGTTCTGGGGCGCAGGCACGCGCCCGGCACTGGCATCCTTCAAGGAGACGACGGGCCTGAACGGTGTGATGATCTCGGCCGTCGACCTTCTCAAGGGCATTGCGGTTGGCTCGGGCATGCGCAATATCGAGGTACCCGGCGCGGACGGAAGTCTTCACACGAACTATGTGGGCAAGGCGGAGGCCGCGGTACACGCACTTCTTGCGGAAAATGCGGATTTCGCGTATATTCATATTGAATCCCCCGATGAGATGGGGCACCAGGGAAGCGCCGAGCGCAAAATTCAGGCGATCCAGTTTGTCGATGAGCATGTCGTCGGCACGATCCGCCGCGAGATGGACGCTTCCGGCGAGCCGTACCGGCTGCTGATCGCGCCGGACCATCCCACGCCGGTTTCACTCCGCACGCACACGAGCGATCCGGTGCCGTATCTTATCTACGACAGCACGAACCGCGTGCATTGCGCGGACGTGTACACGGAGGAGAGTGCACAGGAGACGGGGCTTTATTTTCCGGAGGGCTATCGCCTGATGGCTCATTTTACGAACGCAGAGTAAGACCATATGACAGAAAAGGAGGCAAACGGTGAGACGGGGACGAACGAGACTGTGGCTTGTGCTGCTTGTGCTCTGCCTTGGATGGACGCTTGCTTCCTGCGGCCGCGGGTACGAGCGGCGGGAAAAGACCAACGAGACGATCGCTGACGTGAGCGTAACGCCGACATCGACGCCGGCACCGACGCCGGACCCGGCTTACCGGCTGGCGGAGCAGACTCGCACACGGACGGCCGGGCGCATGACGGAGCAGGTTCGCGAGACATACGACGCGGAAGGCAACGTGATCGCGCGCGTGACGCAGCAGCGTCCGACGGACGGCGGTGAGTTTACGACCGTTGCGCGGATGGAGCGTCGGGAGATCCCGGATGAGAACGGAAAACTTGTGCTTGCGGATGTCACGGAAAATTACGCGGACGGCGTGATCGTATCGAGAGAGACCGTGACGGTGCCGGAGAGCGGCACGGAGAAACGGCAGTACGAGTATTTCTTCGAGGGAAAGAAGAGCAGCATGCATATCGATCTTCTGAAGGACGGCGTGCTGACGGAGACGTATTTTACGGAATGTGACACTTCGGGAGCGGATGTGTTCCGGCATGAACTCAGGTATCGCGAAGACCCGTACGCGGTCCCATACCGCGAGCTGATATGGTATCGCAACAACGGACAGACCGAGACGACCAGCAGTGATGAGGCGTATATCGCGGCAACGCCCGACACGGCGGAGCTGGCGCTTGTGAAGGAGCAGAGCGTGGCGACCGACGGGGTGTCCACGGTTCGGACGAAACTTGTGTACGGCAAAAAGACGCCGGTCGCGATGCAGTTGTCGTCGGAAGGCGCGGTTGACGAGGCGTTTCTCTCGGCAAATGCGATCGAGGGCGATGTGATCCGGACCGGAATGTACGCGGCAGTGTACGAGCCGGCGGAAACCTCGGACGACGCGTCGGCGTCGAATTTGATCCTGTTCTATGAGGACAGGCAGAAGACGAAACTCTTATGTGCGAGATATGACGGGAAGGTGCTGGTCAACTACGACGATGCGCCGAAGACGTTTTCGAGAGACCAGAACGGCAGTTACGAGATCGTAAGGCAGTCGACGGTGACAGGCAGCAGCTACGCCTCTTATCTGCGGCAGTATGACACATCCGGTAGGATCACGCTGGAGCGGTATCGCACGCCGGCGGCTGTGCTGCGCGAGGATACGTACGAGTATTCGGAGGACGGCAGGACCGTGACAAAGCGGAGTCTTGACCGGGATATTGACGGCTCCGAACAATGGATTTTGACGCGGACGGAGAGTGATGAACTCGGCCGGGTGCTGCGTGTGACACAGGGGACGACGATACGGAAGGGCGGCAGCGAGATCTTCACCGAGACGTCAACGGTCGTGTATTCCTATGAGGACCGCGGCGGCTGCGTCAGGATCGAGTATCAGAATAAACTGTCCGGCGAGAGTTCGGAGTGGACGTGTGAGAACCGGTACGAGCCGGTGGCAAAGTAAGATTCGCACGGAAACCCCGGGAGAACGTTTTCAACAGAACCCGCGGAAGAGCATTCTCTACATTCAAAAAGAATTGAAGAATAGCAAAAAAAACAGGGCAGACCGTTTCGGTCTGCCCTTTGAAATGCGCTGTGAAATGATCACTCGGGATCTACGGCGTCCTTCATGTCAACCGCAATATCCTCAGCCTTGTTTGCAGCGTCCTCAAGAGTGCCGGTCCAATCGTCCTTAGCGTCCTCAGCTGCCTCTTCAACGTCTTCGGCGATGTCCTCAGTTGCCTCTTCAGCGGACTCGAACTTGGAAGCGATGTATTCCTTAACGCCTACAGCCTTCTCCTTCGCAACCTGTGCGAGTTCAACGGTCTTGTCCTTTACCTTGTGAGCTACTTCGGAAGCCTTGGTCTTCGCAGCGGCAAACTTGCCGGGAGCCTCCTCGGTTTCTTCTGCTTCACCCTCTGCACCCTCGGCGCCGTCATCGAGAATGTCATCCTCAAAAATGTCATCGTCGTCGAAATCTTCGCCGTCCGCAAGCTGCTTCTGCTGCTCAATCTGCTTGTAAACATAGATTCCGCCGGCTACAGCTGCTGCGATGAGTGCCAATGATGTTAACTTCTTCATATACTTCTCCTTTCCGGCGCGTGCTCGCGCTCTTCCTCCCTTTACGGCAGGTTGTATGAACATATTATAACGAATTGTCCGTAAAATGTGAAGAGAGAAACGATGGTTTTCACAGAAAAATGCACCTTTCGCAAAAGTGCAAAATTTTCCGTAAAAAACGCTTGCAAACTTCGAAACGATAGTATATAATAGCGTCTGTTGACAACAATTCAACATTTTAGCGCTATCGCCAAACGGTAAGGCAACGGACTCTGACTCCGTCATTTCAAGGTTCGAATCCTTGTAGCGCTGTCACACGACCCGTGAAGAAACAGATCTTCACGGGTTATTTTTTTGCGGTTGCATTGGACCGCGGTGTATGGTAGGATAACTGTTGTGTGAGCACACATTTTGCGCAGCAAAGAGAAGAGAAAATAAACCGGAGAAGAGAGAGTATGAGACGTTCCCTGAGAAAGGTTGCAATCCTGCTGATGGTAACGCTGCTGACCGCGACGGTCTTTACCGGCTGCGGGGACAGAAAGAAGGCGCCGGACCCGTTTGAAACAACGCCGGAACTGACCTCGGAGGCAATGCCCACCGGGTCGGCGGAAGTATCGCCGACGTCGACGCCGAGCGCTGTACCCACGTCCGGAGAAGTGACGCCGACGAAGAAGCCGACGCCTGTGGGAATCTACCCGGATTCCGTCACCAAGGCGCCCTCGAAAGCACCGACGGCGGAAGTGACGGAACCTGTGAAAGCGACTCCGACCGTGAATCCTTCCGACCCGACGCAGGCTGTGACCGTGACGGCAGCTCCGACAGTGACGGCGGCACCGGAAGTAACGGCGGCACCGACCGTGACTCCGAAAAATACGGTGACACCGACCGCGAAGGTGACCGGGACCGTTACGCCGAAGCCTGTCAGCACGCCGACGGAGAAGCCGACGCAGCCGGTCAAGTCCGGCTCTTTAATGAAGTATAAGACTACGAGCTACCCGAATGTGAGCGGTCAGAAGGCGCGACTGCGCGAGGAAGAGTATTTCCGGCCGGCTCCGGGCCGCACGGAGAAGAAGCAGTTTATTCTCTCGTACGATTCCAGGATCATCGTGCTGGAATCCAAGAAGTGTGATTTCAATGAGACGTGGTGTAAGGTCGCTGTCCTGATCGACGGCGAAGTCAAATACGGTTATCTGCAGGCAGCCGCGGTCAGTTACGGAGATACCAAGCCGGAGAAACCGAAGGATGCCTCGCTGATCCACCTGTCCAACGACAGTTCGGATCTCACCCAGCACTACGGCAATGACAAGGACGGGGACGGCGTGTATGTCCTTGTGTTCGATCCGGGCCACGGCGGCCCGTACTCCGGTGCGTACCACTACGGGCGCTCGGAGAAAGACCTCAATCTT
Source organism: Lachnospiraceae bacterium (assembly GCA_045130455.1). GTDB lineage: Bacteria > Bacillota > Clostridia > Lachnospirales > Lachnospiraceae > ISDg. The sequence continues at coordinate 7,564 of JBGUPV010000005.1, forward strand.
GCGGTGGCCAAGGCCTGCAAGGCGTATCTTGAGGCCAACTACGACAATGTGAAAGTGTATCTTACCCGCACCGGGGATACCGTCTATGACACGACGAGCGATGTCGACGACCTTGAGGGACGCGTTCGTTTTGCGCGCTCGAAGGGCGCGGACGCGCTGATCAGCATGCACTTTGACGCTTTTGACGGAAGAGTGAACGGTGCGGAGGTGCTGATCCCGACGAAGGCTTCCTACACCAACCGTGCGAAAGCGCTTTCCGCATATATATTGAAAGAACTCGGGGAGCTCGGTATCAAGAGTCTCGGCCCGATGAAGAAATACAGCACGCGCTCGCGGTACAGTTATCCCGACGGAGGCATGATGGACGGTTATCTGATCAACCGCCTGGCTTCCGAGAGCGGCATTTTGAGCTGCATCATCGAGCACGCGCACATGGACAATTCCACGGATAAAAAATTCATCGACAGCGACGCGAAACTGCGCGCGATCGGTGAGGCGGATGCGCGCGCGCTGGCGGCGTATTTCCAGCTCCCGAAGAAGGGGACGGTCACACCGAAGCCGACCGCGTCGGTGACGCCCACGGCGGAACCTACGCCGATCGAGCCGGAGCCTTCACCGAAGGAACCCGAGCCGTCGCCGATCGAACCTGAACCGTCACCGATCGAGCCGGAACCTTCACCGAAGGAGCCCGAACCGTCGCCGGTAGAGCCGGAACCGTCGCCGAAGGAACCCGAACCGTCGCCGGTAGAGCCGGAGCCTTCACCGAAGGAGCCCGAGCCGTCGCCGGTCGAGCCGGAGCCTTCACCGAAGGAACCCGAGCCGTCGCCGGTAGAGCCGGAGCCTTCACCGAAGGAGCCGGAACCGTCGCCGAAGGAGCCGGAACCGTCGCCGGTCGAGCCGGAGCCTTCACCGAAGGAGCCCGAACCGTCGCCGAAGGAGCCCGAGCCGTCGCCGGTTGAGCCGGAACCTTCACCGAAGGAGCCCGAACCGTCGCCGGTTGAGCCGGATACTTCACCGAAGGAGCCCGAACCGTCGCCGGTCGAGCCGGAACCGTCGCCGAAGGAATCCGAGCTTTCGCAGCCGGAGTCTGAGCCGTCGCAGCCGGAGTCTGAGCCGTCTCCCGAAGGAGATGCGTAGAAAAGTCCGGGAAAAAGAATGATCAACCAAACTCCTTCCGCCGCAGTGCGGAGGGAGTTTTTTGATGCGGGGGTCATTTTCCGAAGAAACAAGACGAACGTGAACAATTGTTAAATATATGTAAATCATATTGACAAATCCACTCGATTGTGGTTAAATACCGGCAATGACATTTACGAATGACATGGCAAAGCGATGTGCTTTGCAGAAAGAGGGAAGTTTACGATGGCAAAGGAAAAGGCAAATAAAACAACAAAGGAGAGAGTGATCTCTTATGTTGTGTCCGGCGGCGTTTCGGCGTTGATCGGATTTCTCGTGTACTATCTGACATTGCCGGCATGGAACATCCACAGCCCCGGAATGTGGGCATTTCTTCTTATGATGGGACTCCTCATCGCGGCGGTTCATTCGGTGAGTTACCATTATATCTGTAAACATGATATCGTGGTCGAGGGAAAATACGGCGGCGCCAAGGGCGTCGGCGTCGGTATCGGCCTCGCGGCGATCGCGTTGCTCGCGCTGCTGATCGGCGGGCTGACTTCGCTGAAACTGTTTCATGCGAAGGGCTATGCGGGCATCATTCACGTCAATACCTCGGAGTTTAAGAGCGATATGCCGGAGACGACGAGCGTGACCAACATCGCGCTCATGGACACGGCGTCCGCGAAGATCATCGGCAACCGTACGCTCGGTTCGCTCTCTCAGGTCGTGTCCCAGTACAACGTCAACGACCACTACAGCCAGATCAACTATCAGAGCACGCCGAAGAAGGTTTCGGTCCTCGAGTACGCGGACTTCTTCAAATGGGCGGAGAACCGTGACAACGGTATCCCCGGATACGTTATGGTCGACCCGGTCAACAACACGGCGAGTTACGTTGAGTTCAGCAAGCCCGTGAAATACGCGCAGAGCGGTTACTTCGGCGACGATCTCACGAGAAAGCTGCGTTTTTCCTATCCGACCAAGATCTTCGGAAACATGTATTTCGAGATCGATGAAGCGGGCAATCCGTACTACATCGTTCCGTGCATGACTTCCAACGCCGGGCTGTTCGGCGCGATGGACGTCAATGAGGTGATCCTTTTCAATCCCTGCGACGGTTCCTCGGAGATCTACGATGTCGCGGATGTTCCGGCGTGGGTTGATATCGTCTACGACGGTGATCTGGCCTGCGAAAAATACAACTGGTACGGCGAGCTGTCCGGAGGTTTCTGGAACAGCGTGTTCGGCAACAAAAACTGTAAAGTGACGACAGACGATTACGGCTATATCGTGATCGGCGACGATGTTTGGTATTTTACGGGTGTCACGAGCGTCACAAGCGATGAGAGCAACATCGGTTTCATCATAACCAACGCGAGAACCGGCGAATACCGCTTCTACGAAGTCGGCGGCGCGGAGGAGTACTCCGCAATGGGCGCTGCCGAGGGTGAAGTCCAGGAGAAGGGCTACACCGCATCGTTCCCGTCACTGGTGAATATCGCCGGACAGGCAACGTACATCATGGTTCTGAAGGACACCGGCGGTCTGGTCAAACTGTACGCGCTGGTCAACGTTGAGAATTACGGTATCGTGGCTACCGGCACGACGCAGGCTGACGCGATCCTTGCATACCGCAAGACGCTCGCGCGCAGCGGCGTCGACAGCACGGAAGAGGCTGATGTGTTCCCGTCCGCGGAGATCACCGTGGAAAATGTTCGCATCGCCGAGATCGATGACCTCGCGGTCGTGTACATCACGGCGGACGACGGAACGGTGTTCAAGAGTTCCTTGAACGAGGATGAAAGCCTGATCCTTGTACGCACGGGCGACAAGCTTACGGTGCGTTACGAGGATACGGAGATCGCAGGTCTGAAGACGATCCGGACCTGGAGCAAACAATGACGGTTTTTTCGTAGCTTGTATGGGGGAATCGAGGAGGCTCGTGTCGAAAGGCGCGGGCCTCTTCGGCATATACAGGGCTGTTCGCCGTTGTAATCGCGCGGAGCGTATGGTAAGATGGAGATGCGGGGACGCGTTCCCGCGGTCCGAGCAACAGGGAGTTTTTGATCACGGAGAAGAAGGGGTGTAAGACATGGCAGAAGGGATTCGCTTTTTCAGGCAGAACAGCAGTTGTATCGATACGCCCGCGGGGCGTGTGTATGTGGACCCGTTCCGGATGACGGAGGAACCGCACGACGCGGTGTTCGTGCTGGTGACGCATGAGCACTATGATCATTTTTCGCCGCAGGATATCGCGAAGGTGTGCAACCGCGACACGGTGCTGGTGTTCCCGCAGTCGATGCTCGACAAGATGCGCGAGGTGGAGGATATGGTCGCGCGGATCGAGACGGTGGAGCCGGGGAAGAAGTATTTTGTCGACGGGCTCCGTTTTGAGACCGTGCGCGCGTACAATATCGGCAGACCGTTCCATCCGATGGAGGCCGAGTGGGTCGGTTACATCATAAGCGCGAACGCCGGACGTGTGTATGTCGCCGGCGATTCCGACGCGACGGAGGAGGCGGAGGCGGTCCGCTGTGACGTCGCGCTCCTGCCGATCGGCGGCAAATACACCATGGACGCGGAGCAGGCCGCGGCGCTCGCCAACGCGATCCGGCCGGTCATTGTGATCCCGGTTCACTACGGCGGAATGCTCGGCAACGAGAACGTCGCGAAGACCTTCGAGCAGTTGGTAGACCCGGCGATCCGAGTTGAGATCATGTGACGGCGGCGACGGTCGCAGTTTCCGGGAAAATGCGTGAAAACGCCTTATTTTACGGCAAATGCAACCGTCAGTTGACAAATTGAAAAGCCGGATTTATGGTGTGCAACCGCTCTTTTTGCTACGATGAGCCCGAGATCAAGAGGCGGGAAAAAAGAAAAACAGCATGCCTGCCGGAAAGGAAGAAACATGATTTTAGCAGACAAGATCATAAACGAGAGAAAGAAGAACGGTTGGTCGCAGGAAGAGCTCGCGGAGCAGCTTTCCGTATCGCGGCAGTCCATCTCCAAGTGGGAGGGCGCGCAGGCAATCCCGGATATTCAGAAGATCATCAAAATGGCGGAGATCTTCGGTGTGAGTACGGACTATTTGTTAAAGGATGAGATGGAGCCCGCGGATCGTCCTGCGGATGTGATCCCGGAGGATCCGGCGACGTCGGAAGGATGCGTGAAGGTGTCCCTGGAGGAGGCCAATGATTTTCTGGCGATCGAGGAGCAGCTGACGCCGAGACTGGCGAACATGGTCAGCCTGTGCATCATCGCACCGGCACTCCTGATCCTGTGCATTGCGCTCTCGCAGGTTCCCGGATTCCCGCTGTCCGAGGGTCCCATGGTTGCCATCGGCCTTGTGGCGCTGCTGGCATCGGTGACTGTTGCCGTGTTTTTCTTCGTCGTCTACGGAATGAAGAGAAGACGCTTTCAATACCTGGAAACCGAGAGGATCGAGACGATGTACGGCGTGTCCGGAATGGTGCGGGAAAGGCGCGCGGCGTTTGAGCCGAAGCAGATCAGCATGACTGCGGTCGGCGTGATCCTTTGCATCGTGAGTGTGGTGCCGTTGGTCGTGACCTCCGTGTGCGAGGCGCCGGAGTATGTTATTATCCTTATGGTGACGCTGCTTCTCACCGTTGTCGCGATCGGCGTAAATCTTATCGTACGTGTCTCCAACATTGCGGGTGCGTTCCAGAAACTGCTGCAGGAAGGCGATTATTCCGTCAAGGCAAAGGTCGCCAACTCGATGACGTCGGGCCTCAGCATGGCGTTCTGGCTGATTGTCACGGCAGCGTACCTGGCGTGGAGTTTTATCGGCAATCACTGGGAATACACCTGGGTGATCTGGCCGATCGCCGTCGGAGTGTTTGTCATCCTGAAACTGATCTTCGGGAACAAGCAGTAATTTCCAAGGCATTTTTCGAAAAATAAGCACAACAAAGGAAACCTTCATGGACTATCGATATCTTCTGATCGACCTCGACGACACCCTCCTCGATTGGCACGAGACGGAGCGGAGAGCGCTCACCGGCGTGATCCGCAGGAAATTCGGGCGCGAACTTACCGCGGATGAGGTGAAGACGTACAATGAGATCAATGCGCAGTGCTGGAAACTTTTGGAGCGGAAGCTGATCAACAAGGAGCAGCTGAAGGCAAAGCGGTTTTCCGAGTTTCTTACTTCACTCGGCATTGCGGCGGATGAGGAGACGGTCCGGGAGGTCAATCTTGTGTACATGCAGGATCTGAGCCGGACGGTTGTGGAGTTCCCGGACGCGGCGCACGTGTGCCGCGCGCTGGCTGAGCGGTACGGGCTTTTCCTGATCACCAACGGCACGGACTGGGTGCAGCGGGGGCGCCTTGCGGGCATGTCCTTCACGGACGTTTTTGAAGGGATTGTCATCTCCGACGAAGTCGGCTGCAACAAGCCCGATCCCGCGTTCCTGCGCGGAGTCACGGATGTGACCGGCGACACGGACCCTGCGCACTACCTGGTGATCGGCGACTCCCTCACCTCGGACATCGCTTTCGGCAAGGCGATCGGCGCGGACACCGTGTGGGTTCAGAGCCGGGGCGACGGAAGACCCGGCGAGGCGACATACACGGTCCGGAAGCTTGACGAACTGCTGACATTACTGATGAAATAACAGCATTTTCCGCGGGACGGTTCCCTGCGATGCGGTTGTGAAGACCGGCATCAACGGGGCCGTCCCGCGCATTTTTCGACGCGATCCTGACGCGCTTTGCGTCATCGAAAGAGGAAATGAGCCGTCGGGATGGAGGAAGTTGTATTAATTCCCGCGGAGATGTGTTTTCCGATTGCGGAGTCCTTGACGGCGTGAAATGCCATGCGGTATAATTTGTTTTGTGCGAGCGCGCGGTGCATCCGGTCCGCGTGCCGATACTTTTTGAATAACTTGGAAGGGGTATACAAGAATGAAGTACGGTTATTTTGACGAGAAGGCCAAGGAGTACGTGATCACCCGGCCCGACACGCCGTCGGCATGGGCGAACTACCTCGGCTCGCCGGAGTACGGCGCGATCATCTCAAACAACGCGGGCGGCTACAGCTTCGTAAAATCCGGCGCGAACGGACGTGTGATCCGCTATCGCTTCAACTCGGTTGCGATGGATCAGCCGGGCCGTTACATTTATCTGCGCGACCTTGAGGACGGAGATTACTGGTCCGCTTCGTGGGCGCCGGTGTGCAAGCCGCTGGAGAGCTTCAAGAGCGAGTGCCGCCACGGTACCGCCTACACGATCATCTCCTCGGAGTACCGCGGGATCGCCGCGGAGACGGCATACTATGTTCCGAAGGACGCCACTTACGAGGTATGGAACGCCGTGATCACGAACAAGGACTCGAAGCCAAGAAAACTTTCCGTGACCGGTTACTGCGAGTTCGTCAACGACAACAACTATGAGCAGGACCAGGTGAACCTTCAGTATACCCTGTTCATCACCCATACATATTTCAAGGGCAATTTCGTTCTTCAGAAGGAAAATGAGAACTTCCACGATCCGAACAAGGAGCGTTTCCTCGGACTCGCCGGCGCGAAGGTGGACCGTTTCTGCGGCGACCGCGACCGTTTTGTCGGTAACTACAGAAGTTACGCGAACCCGATCGGTGCAGCGGAAGGTCTGAAGGGCGAGCTCAACTACTGCGGAAACTCCTGCGGCGCGCTGGAGAGCGAGATCGTGCTTCAGCCCGGCGAGAGCAGAAGATTTACGTACGTTCTCGGACAGAAGCCCGAGGCCGAGGCGGCAAAGATCATCGCCCGCTACGAGGCGGACGGCGTCTGCGAGAAGGAACTTGCGGAACTCAAGGCTTACTGGCATGAGAAGATCAACAACCTGCAGGTAAACACGCCGGACGAGAACTTCAACAACATGGTGAACGTCTGGAACGCGTACAACTGCTTCATCACATTTACCTGGTCGCGTGCGGCATCCTTCCAGTACTGCGGACTCCGCAACGGCTTTGGCTACCGCGACACCGTACAGGATATTCAGGGTATCATCCACCTTGCGCCCGAGATGGCGGCGGACCAGATCCGCTTCATGCTCTCCGCGCAGGTAACCAACGGCGCGGGCCTTCCGCTCGTAAAATACACCCACAACCCGGGCCACGAGGACACGCCGGACGACGCTTCCTACGTGAAGGAGACCGGACATCCCAGCTACCGCGCGGACGATGCGCTTTGGTTGTTCCCCACCGTGTATAAGTACATCTCCGAGAGCGGCAACATCGCCTTCCTCGACGAGGAGATCTTCTACGCGAACGACATGCAGAAGGGCACGGTGTACGACCACTTAAAGCGCGCGATCGATTTTTCGATGAACAACCTCGGCAATCACGGAATGCCTGCCGGTCTGCACGCCGACTGGAACGACTGCGTCCGCCTCGGTAAGAAGGGCGAGTCCACGTTCGTCGCGTTCCAGCTTGTGTACGCAGTGAAGATCCTCCGCAAGTACGCGGTGATCAAGAACGATACCGACTATATCAAGTACCTTGACGATATCAACGCGAAGATGGAGGAGATCCTCAAGACTTGTTGGAACGAGGACCGTTACATCCGCGGCTACAAGGAGGACGGCGAGATCATCGGTCAGCGCACCGATCCCGAGGCTTCCATGTGGCTCAATCCGCAGTCGTGGTCGGTCATCGCCGACTTCGGCACGAAGGAGCAGCAGGAGAAGGCCATGGATTCCGTGGAGCGCGAGCTCAACACGCCGTACGGCGCGATGGTCATGTATCCCGCGTACGAGAACCACGCATTTGACGGCGCGCTGATGGTATGCTTCAACAAGAGTGTCAAGGAAAATGCGGGTATCTTCTCGCAGCCGCAGGGCTGGCTGATCCTGGCGGAGGCAAAACTCGGACACGGCAATCGCGCGTACAAGTACTGGACCGAGGCAGCACCCGCGACGTACAATGAGGATGCGGACCACCGTGAGCTTGAGCCGTACGTATTCGGCCAGTTTGTGGAGGGCAAGGACAGCCCGTTCGCAGGCCGCGCGCACGTGCACTGGCTGACCGGAACCGCTTCGACCGTCATGGTCGGAACAACCGAAGGTATCCTCGGTCTCAACCCCGAGGCGGACGGTATCGTCATCGATCCTTCCATCCCTTCGGAGTGGAAGAGTTACACGATGCGCAAAGTATTCCGCGGCAAGGTGCTGAACGTGACCGTCAACAATCCGAACGGTTCCGAGCACGGCGTGAAGAGCGTTACCGTAAACGGTGCGAAGATTGACGGAATGCTGATCCGCGATGCGATCCTTCAGCCGGAAAATGACATCGTGATCGAAATGTAATACGCAAAGCGCACGGCGATCGTGCGCGATCAAGCCAAAATTCACACAGCCGGTCTTCCCGGATATTCCGGAGAGGTCGGCTGTTTTTTTGTCGGTTCTTACAAGTCTGCAAGAATCCTCATTTTCCGGATGAAATCGGTTATACTTATAGCCGTGATACTGTGAGTCGGATCATGCTTTGAGAAGGAAACTTCACAGGAGGAATAAGAGATGATACATTGGAAAAGTGCAGCAGCAGCGCTCGTGATGAACGCGATCCTGATCGGTGCATCGATCGGCGGATTTCATCCCGTAGCCAAGACGCAGCCGGTCAACACCGGAAAGGGCCCCGCGATCGAGGCTTCCGTTGCCGGAAACGGTGACCGGTCGAGAAAGGGCGAAGGTGATGTTATTATTGTTACGGACCCCGGCGAGGAAGGTCTGGTCGTGGTGGTAACGGAAAAGCCGGAGGAGGAACAGGTCACTGTTGTTTTATACACCGGCGACAAATTCCCCATGACATATATGAAAACAGCCGGAGGTAACATTCAGCGCGAATGGGCCGAGGACAACAGTTATGTGACTCTTACCGCGGTACCGGACGCAGGGTATCATTTTGCGTTCTGGGCGGAAGAGTACGATGACGGTACGATCAGTACACACCGTATTCTTGCAGGTGATGCAACGAATCCGGTTCGTGTCATTAACCACAGCATGGCAGTGATCGCATATTTTCAGAAGGACGGCGAACACTTTGTATTTAAGACCGGAACGTACGGCGGAAGCTTCGAAGTTTCCTCTCAGGGAATCTGTGCGAAGGCCGGGCAGACGGTGACCATAACGGCGACGGCAAATGAAAACTTTCGTGTCGGCGGCATTCAGACGACGGACTTTGTTCAGAGGGAAGACAGACTTCTGACTACACGTGGAGCGGAGTGGCAGGAGCTTACGGTTACACCGGTCACTTCGAACCCGCGAAAAGCGACGGCAAGTTTTGTTATGCCGGATCATGATGTTTGGGTCAGCTCCACGTTTCTCTCGACAATACCGCGCAAGGTTACACTCACCTCGGAGGGGGACGGAACGTTTACTTTTGAGGACGGTACGACGGAAAAGTATTTCTGCGAAGGAGATGTCGTTAAGTTAAATGTTGTTCCCGGGGACAATATGATACTTCGCCGAATCGACGGTGCGCCGGGCAATTATGACCCGGAGACGGATACCTTTACGATGATCGACAAGGATCTGAATATCCACGGAACCTTCCGAAGCAAACGTTTCTATGTATACGCGAACACGAACGCTTGGTACATGGGTGATGTTGAGATCGAGGCGGTAAATTCCGGTCAGGGAATCGTCGGATTGCACGCATACCCGGCGGACGGATATCAATTTGTCGGTTGGTATGACGAGGATACGGAACAGATGGTCAGCGATCAGCCTCATTGCGAACAGCAGGTAGAGCGGGAAACGCATTTCTGCGCGCATTTTGAACCGAAAAAGTTCAATGTTGTTGTCGATCAGAGAACGGCGCACGGAACCGTGACGTTTGATCCGGCGCAGGATACATTCGATTATCAATCAGATGTTAAGGTTATTGCCACGCCGGATGAAGGCTATGTGCTCGATCGTCTGGAAGTAGGACCGATCGTCAACGGTGTTCCCGCTTATGCCAATCTGGGCTCGGAGTCCTTTAAGATCGTTTTAGTCACTGATTATTCGGTCTACGCGCATTTTGTCCCGATCCACACCGTGTCGGTCAGCACGGCCGACAGCGCGATGGGATCCGTGAGCGGCGGTTGTACGGTTAAGGATGGTACTTCGGTGACCGTTACGGCTTCGCCCGCCGTCGGTTACGAATTTGTCAACTGGACGAAGAACGGCGTCGAGGTCAGCACCTCGAGTTCGTACTCGTTCGCATTGCATGCGGATACGGATCTTCAGGCGAATTTCCGGATCAAGAAGTATGAGATCAAGACTTCGGTAAACATTTCCGGCAGCGGTACGGCGTCCGGAAAAGGAACGTTTGAGCACGGACAGACGGTGAATCTAAAGGCGAAGGCGCTGGTCGGTTACGATTTTGTCAATTGGACCGTGAACGGCACCGAGGTCAGCACGTCGGCGGAATACACGTTCGAAGCGACGGCAAATGTAACCGTTCAGGCTAATTTTGCGGCGAAGCAATACACGGTGTCCGCGGAAGTCGGAGAAGGCGAAGGTACGGTCAACGGCGCCGGTACGTATGACTATAATACGACAGCAACTGTGTCCGCGACACCTGCGGAAGGATACGAGTTCGTATGCTGGACGAAGAACGGTCAGGAAGTCAGTGATTCGGCGGAGTACTCGTTTACCGTGAAGGCAAATGTCTCGCTGAATGCGGAATTCGCGAAGATGGTCTCGACGACCGTTATCACGTCGCAGCCGAAGAATACGACCGTTTCGATAGGAAAAACCGCTGAATTTTCCGTTGAGGCCGGCGGTGACGGCCTGACGTACCAGTGGCAGGCATACAGCCCGAAGACAAATAAGTGGACGAATTCCGGCGCGGCAAGCGCGAAGACGCCGGTTTTGAAGATCACGGCAACGGCGGCACACAATGGTTTCATGTTCCGCTGTGTGATCACGGACGACAGAAATCTTTCGATCACGTCGGAAGCAGCGACACTGACAGTGCCTGCAGGACCGACGATCACAACACAGCCGTCAGACGTAAGCGCGGTTGCCGGAAAGACAGCGAAGTTTACGGTTGCGGCTACGGGCACGGGCACGCTTACCTACCAGTGGCAGGCGTACAACGTGAACTCTAAGAAGTGGGTGAACTCGAGTGCGGCGAGCGCAACAACGGCGAACCTTGCCGTTACGGCTTCGGCGGCGATCAACGGCTTTAAGTTCCGCTGTGTTATAACAGACGGTAACGGCGGGGAGACGACATCCGCGGCGGCAACGCTCACGGTGACAGCAGCGCCTCCGACGATCACGAAGCAGCCTGTGGCGAAGTCGGTTACGGCAGGCACTTCGGCGGCATTCTCTGTGACGGCAACGGGCACGGGCACGCTCTCGTATCAGTGGCAGGCGTACAACCCGAACACGAAGAAGTGGGTGAATTCCTCGTCGGCCAGCGCGACGACGGCAAACTTCAGCATCAAAGCGCAGGAGGCACACAACGGGTTCAAGTTCCGTTGTATCGTGACGGACGGCAACGGAAACAGCACGACGTCGAACGCGGCGGGACTCACGGTGACCGCAGCTGTAGTTGTTCCGAAGATTACCGCACAGCCGGTCGCAAAGACCGTCGGTGTGGGCAGCACGGCAAGTTTCTCCGTGACGGCAACGGGCGTGGGAACGCTCACGTATCAGTGGCAGGCGTACAATCCGAACACGAAGAAGTGGGTGAATTCCTCGTCGGCCAGCGCGAAGACGGTGAACTTCAGCATCACGGCGCAGACGGCACATCACAACTTCAAGTTCCGCTGTGTCGTGACCGACGGCAACGGCAAGTCCGCAACGTCGAACGAAGCGCTTCTCACGGTTCGCCCGGGCATCGTTACGCAGCCTTCGGATGTGTCCGTATCGGCCGGAAGCAGCGTGAAGCTTTCCATCAGCGCAAAGGGCGTGGGAACCATCACCTACCAGTGGCAGGTATGGGACAGCGCCACGAGCACGTGGAAGAATTCCTCGGCAGCCAGCGCGAAGACTGCGAACTTCACCTTCACCGCCCAGAAGGGACACAACGGAAAGAAGTTCCGCTGCGTACTGACGGACAGCAACGGAAACCAAACGGTTTCCCGCGGTGTGACCGTAACGGTGAAATAAGAAGCACGGTTCAGACTTATAGTGTAAAAGAGCAGAACAATGGCTCAGGTTTTGCTGATCGCAGAACCTGAGCCGTTTTTGTATCATTTTACAGTATGCATTTTCCGGAGAAACAAAAACCGCGGCCCCTGACGGAGCCGCGGCATTTTTATCCGACGGATCGGATTGATTACTTGTAGAGCTCTACGAGCTTCAGCAGATGCTGGTAACGCTCGTTCGCAACCTTCTCGGACTCGGCAAAGAGCTTCTCTGCACGCTCCGGGAACGGCTTGATGAGACGCGTGTAACGGGACTCGTTGTTGAGGAATTCCTGATACGTGCCATCGCCTTCCTTGGAGGTAAGAGTGAAAGGATTCTTGCCTTCTGCCTTGAGAGCAGGGTTGAAGGAGAAGAGATTCCAGTAGCCGGCCTTTACAGCCTTCTTCATCTCATCCTGGCAGTGGTTCATACCGCCCTTAGCGATTCCGTGGAGCTCGCAAGGAGCGTAGCCGATGATGAGCGAAGGACCGTTGTAAGCCTCAGCCTCCTGCAGAACCTTAACGGTCTGAGCAGGGTTAGCGCCGAGAGCGATCTGAGCTACATATACATAACCGTACTGCATAGCGATCTCGGAAAGGCTCTTCTTGCCGATCTCCTTACCTGCAGCAGCAAACTGGCAAACCTCACCGATGTTGGAAGCCTTGGAAGCCTGGCCACCGGTGTTGGAGTACATCTCGGTATCGAATACCATAACGTTTACGTTCTCGCCGGAAGCAAGTACGTGATCAAGTCCGCCGTAACCGATATCGTAAGCCCAACCGTCACCGCCGAAGATCCATACGGACTTCTTAGCGAGGTAATCCTTCTTCGCAAGAACTTCCTTGCAAAGATCGCAATCGCACTTCTCGAGCTCGGCAACAAGAGCTTCCGCATCAGCGGAGTTCTTCAGGGTGTCGTCCTTGGTAGCAAGGAAAGCGGAGATAGCAGCCTTCAGAGAATCGGAAGCATCGCCTGCAGCGATCTCCTCGAGCTTTGCGATCGCCTGGTCACGAAGAACCTTCTGGCCGAGGTACATACCGAAGCCGTGCTCCGCGTTATCCTCGAAGAGGGAGTTCGACCAAGCCGGACCCTTCTTGGAATCCTTGTTCACCGTGTAAGGCGAGGTAGCAGCAGGACCGCCCCAGATGGAGGAGCAACCGGTTGCGTTGGAGATGTACATATGTTCACCGAAGAGCTGCGTGATCAGACGTGCGTAAGAAGTCTCTGCACAGCCTGCGCAGGAGCCGGAGAACTCAAGGAGCGGCTGGTTGAACTGCGAACCCTTAACAGCGGGCATCGTGTCGGCAACAGCCTTCTTGCCTACGTTAGCTACAAGGTAGTCAAATACGGGCTGCTCAGCTGCCTGGGACTCCTGAGGAACCATAGCGATAGCAGCGGTAGGACATACGGTTACGCACTCGCCGCAACCCATGCAGTCGAGAGGCGAAACGCTCATCGTGTACTTGTACTCACTTGCCTTCGGCTTCGTGTCTGCAAGCTTGATGTTAGCGGGAGCAGCCTTAACCTCATCCTCGGAAAGAAGGAAAGGACGGATCGTAGCGTGCGAGCATACAAATGCACAGTTGTTACACTGAATACACTTTGCAGCATCCCACTCCGGAACGGTAACGGCCGTACCGCGCTTCTCGTAAGCGGAAGCACCGGTCTCGAACTGACCGTCTGCGATATCCTTGAAAGCGGAAACCGGAAGGCTGTAACCATCCATCAGGCCGATCGGATCGAGAAGCTCGTTAACCATCTTAACGGTAGCGGGACGACCGGTACGATTGTTTGCCTTAGGAGCGTCAACTGCGGTAGCCCAGTCAGCGGGAACAGCAACTTCGTGGATCGCATCTACACCGGCGTCGATCGCCTTGTAGTTCATCTCAACGACTGCGTCACCCTTCTTAGCGTAGGACTTCTTAGCAGCAGCCTTCATATACTCAACAGCCTCATCGATCGGCATTACGTTCGCAAGCTTGAAGAATGCGGACTGAAGGATCGTGTTGGTTCTCTTGCCCATACCGATCTCGATAGCCTTGTCGATAGCGTTGATCGTGTAAAGCTTAATGTTGTTCTTCGCGATGTACTGCTTAGCCTCAGCGGGCATGTGCTCGTTGAGTTCCTCATCGGACCACTGGCAGTTGATCATGAAGATTCCGCCCGGCTTAACATCCTGAACCATCTTGTAACCCTTGATAACGTAGGAAGGGTTGTGGCAGGCTACGAAGTCTGCTTGGTTGATGTAGTAAGGGCTCTTGATCGGCTTGTCACCGAAACGAAGGTGGCTGATGGTGATACCGCCGGTCTTCTTGGAGTCATACTGGAAATAAGCCTGGATGAACTTGTCGGTGTGGTCACCGATGATCTTCGTGGAGTTCTTGTTCGCACCAACGGTACCGTCACCACCGAGACCCCAGAACTTGCACTCAACCGTGCCCTTAGCGGACGTGATCGGAGCGGGCTTAACTTCCGGAAGCGAAAGGTTCGTAACATCATCAACGATACCGATGGTGAAACGTGCCTTCGGAGCATCCTTGGCAAGCTCGGTGTAAACAGCGAAGATCGAGGAAGGAGCGGTGTCCTTGGAACCGAGACCGTAACGGCCGCCGGAAAGGATCACATCGTTCAGACCTGCCTCGCGGAGCGTCGTAGCAACATCGAGGTAGAGAGGCTCACCGAGGGAACCGGGCTCCTTCGTTCTGTCGAGAACGGCGATCTTCTTAACGGTCTTAGGAAGAACCTTGAGAAGTGCGGAGGAAACCCAAGGACGATACAGGCGAACCTTCACAAGACCGACCTTCTCGCCTGCAGCGGTGAGGTAGTCGATAACTTCCTCGGCAACGTCACATACGGAACCCATCGCAACGATCACGCGGTCCGCATCCTTAGCGCCGTAGTAGTTGAAGAGATCGTAATCGGTACCGAGCTTCTCGTTGATCTTCTTCATGTACTTCTCAACAACAGCCGGCAGCGCCTCGTATACGGAGTTGCAAGCCTCACGATGCTGGAAGAACACGTCGTCGTTCTCATGAGAACCGCGCATTGCGGGATGCTCGGGATTGAGAGCGTGAGCACGGAATGCCTCAACGGCCTCCATGTTCGTCATCTCCTTGAGATCTTCGTAGTCCCAAAGCTCGATCTTCTGGATCTCGTGGGAAGTACGGAAACCGTCGAAGAAGTTCAGGAACGGAACCTTGCCCTCGATCGCTGCGAGATGAGCAACGGGAGAGAGATCCATAACTTCCTGAGGATTGGACTCCGCCATCATGGCGAAACCGGTCTGACGGCATGCGTAAACGTCACTGTGGTCACCGAAAATGTTCAGCGACTGCGTAGCAACGCAGCGTGCGGATACATCGAAAACACAAGGAAGCTGCTCAGCAGCGATCTTGTACATATTAGGGATCATCAGAAGAAGACCCTGGGAAGCAGTAAAAGTAGTAGTGATAGCACCGGCAGCGAGGGAACCGTGAACGGTACCTGCAGCACCGGCTTCGGACTGCATCTCGGTAACTTTAACCGTGTTGCCGAAGATGTTCTTACGGCCTTCCGCAGACCACTGGTCGACACAGTCGGCCATCGGGCTGGAAGGGGTGATGGGGTAGATACCGGCAACTTCCGTAAACGCGTAAGCTACGTGAGCGGCAGCGGTATTGCCATCCATTGACTGTTTCTTTCTAGCCATTGTAGTACGTCCTCCTTTTTTTGCGGCATATACTGAATGTGCATCAGCACTGCTCAACAGATAGATTATAGTGTATCTCCGCTGTTTTGTAAACTGCTTTTTACGCGCGGAAGTGTGTATTTTTCGTAAAATGAAGTCGGAAATGTGTCCAACTTTTCCGAGGTTTCCGCCGTTCTTTCGTGCATAAGAGAGAAAAACGGAAAAAACGCGGAAAAAGCCCCTGCGCGCGCGATTTTATGGTTGACAAATCCGAGGGGGTAGGGATATACTCTCATAGTATCTCTTCTAAGAAAGAGACACATATATGCGCGTCCGCGTTGGAGCCGGTACTTACCGGCGACGCGGAGCTTTTTATGAAAATCCGGAGGAGTTCAGAATGGCAGTGAGTAAAGCGGACAAGAAGATCATCACGAAAAATGACCTGCAGAGACTTGAGGAAGAGCTTACCGAGCTTCGCGTTGTCAAGCGTAAGGAGATCGCACAGAAGATCAAGGAAGCTCGCGAACTCGGCGACCTTTCCGAGAATGCCGAGTACGATGCGGCGATGGACGAGCAGAGAGACATCGAGAGCCGGATCGACGAGCTCGAAGGCCTTCTTAAGAATGTCGAAGTTGTCGATGAGGGTGAGATCGACCTTGAGAGTGTCGGCGTCGGCAGCAAAGTCACCGTTTTGAATCTGAATAACAATAAGCAGTCCACGTTCCAGATCGTCGGTACGACCGGTGCGAACGCACTGCTCGGCAAGATTTCCAACGAGTCGCCGGTGGGACGCGAGCTTATGGGAGCGAAGGTAGACCAGGTGATCACCGTAGAACTTCCGAACGGCGAGGTTTCCTACCGCGTCATCGAGATTCACAAGCCCGAGTGATCGGGAATGCGCCGGGAACGATCCCGGTGTGGGAAGGAACATGGCAATGGCAGAGAATTTGACCGAGAATAATCAGAACGCGACACCCGAGGACCTCAGCGAACTGCTTCGCGTGCGCCGCAACAAGTTTGCGGAGCTTCAGGCGGCCGGAAGGGATCCGTTCACGATCACGAAATATGACCAGACGCACCACTCCGACGATGTGAAGGCATTGTATGAGGAGAAGGAGAGCAAGCTTCTTGCGGGCCGCGCGGTTCCGAATGTCGAAGGACTTGAGGAGGCCGAGGCTCGTGCGGTGAAGAAGGCGGACTACGAAGAGCGCCGCGCCATCATGGATGCGGATCCGATCGAAGTTTCGATCGCGGGCCGTATGATGTTCAAGCGCGTCATGGGCAAGGCGTCCTTCTGCAATATCCAGGACCTCAAGGGCAGTGTGCAGGTGTACGTTGCCCGCGACAGCATCGGAGAGGATTCGTACTCGGATTTCAAGAAGTCCGACATCGGCGACATCTACGGTGTGAAGGGCTATATTTTCCGCACGATGACCGGAGAGATCTCCGTGCACGCGTCGGAGATGACGCTCCTCTCGAAGAGCCTTCAGACGCTTCCCGAGAAGTTCCACGGAATGACCAACACCGACCTTCGGTACCGTCAGCGCTACACGGACCTGATCATGAACCCGGAAGTGAAGGACACGTTCATCAAGCGTTCGAAGATGATCTCCTCCATCCGTACGTTCCTTGCGGGACGCGGCTTCATGGAGGTGGAGACGCCCATGCTCGTCGCCAACGCCGGCGGCGCAGCGGCACGTCCGTTCTTTACGCATTACAATTCGCTGGACGAGGACGTCAAACTCCGCATCAGCCTTGAGCTCTACCTCAAGAGACTGATCGTCGGCGGTCTTGAGCGCGTCTTCGAGATCGGCCGTGTATTCCGTAATGAGGGCGTCGATACGCGCCACAATCCGGAGTTCACGCTGATGGAACTCTACCAGGCATACACCGATTACTACGGCATGATGGAACTGACCGAGACGATGTTCCGCTACCTTGCGCAGGAAGTGTGCGGCAGCACGGTGATCACCTACGGTGAGAACACCATCGACCTCGGCAAGCCGTTCGCCCGTCTCACGATGGTTGAGGCGGTTAAGCAGTACACCGGCATCGACTTCGATCAGGTTGCGTCCGACGAGGAGGCTAAGGCCCTCGCGAAGGAGCGCCACGTCGAGTTCGAGGAGCGCCACAAGAAGGGCGACATCCTCAACCTCTTCTTCGAGGAATTTGTCGAGGAGCACCTGGTGCAGCCGACCTTCATCATGGATCATCCGGTGGAGATCTCGCCTCTTACGAAGCGCAAGCCCGACAAGCCTGACTATGTT
Organism: Lachnospiraceae bacterium; assembly: GCA_045130455.1. GTDB lineage: Bacteria > Bacillota > Clostridia > Lachnospirales > Lachnospiraceae > ISDg. The sequence continues at coordinate 25,735 of JBGUPV010000005.1, forward strand.
GAGCGTTTCGAACTTTACATCAATACATGGGAGATGTGCAACGCCTACTCCGAGCTGAACGACCCGATCGATCAGCGCGAGCGCTTCAAGGCGCAGGAGGCTGCATTGGCAGCAGGCGATGAGGAAGCCAACACGACCGACGAGGATTTCATGAATGCCCTCGAGATCGGCATGCCGCCTACCGGCGGTATCGGCTACGGCCTCGACCGTCTGGCGATGCTCCTGACCGACAGCCCCGCGATCCGCGACGTTTTGCTGTTCCCGACCCTCAAGTCCGCGAAGAGCGCAGGCGCTTCGGACAGCGCGTCGGAGAGCGAAGCAGTTGCCGGTGAGGCAACCGGTTTCTTCACGCCCAACGACAAGATCGATTTCGGCAATGTGAAGATCGAGCCGCTGTTCGCCGACACGGTTGATTTTGAGACGTTCTCCAAGAGCGATTTCCGCGCCGTCAAGGTGAAGGCGTGCGTGGCGGTTCCGAAGTCCAAGAAACTTCTGCAGTTTACGCTGGACGACGGTTCGGGCACCGATCGCACGATCCTCTCCGGGATTCACGCATTTTACGAGCCGGAAGAACTGGTCGGCAAGACGCTGATCGCGATCACGAACCTTCCGCCCCGTGCGATGATGGGAATCGAGAGCTGCGGCATGCTGCTTTCCGCGGTGAACGGCAAGAAGGACTCCGACGAGGAAGAGTTGCACCTTCTGATGGTCGACAACCACATCCCGGCGGGAGCAAAGTTGTATTAATAAATACGGAAAATGACGGCTGAGTGCCGGACACATAGGAAAAGCGAGCTTTGCGGTGCAGAGCTCGCTTTTCCTTTATGAAAGGTACGATAATGAGATTAATCTCAGCCCAAAGCCGGTCTACAGCTTGCGATATACGTTCCTGTCGCGGACCAGCAGTTTTTCCGAGATCATGTCGCGGCGGATGGTACAGAAGTCGTCGTGGAAATCGGCGATGATGATGTTGACCTCGCGCTCGGTGTAATCGCGACCGCTCTCAAAAGCCTTCGCGATCTCCTCGAGGACGATGAGCTCCTTCTTTCGCTGCGCCGGGATGCTCTTGAGTTTGCCGTACTCGAAGAAGGCGTCAATGACTTTCTTACGGTAGGCCTCGTCGCGTTCGTCCTGAAGCGATTTTTCCTCGGACTTTTCCCGGAGAATGTCCAGGATCGAGACGTTGAACACGTTATCGTTGATCGCGTAGATCGTGTAGTATTGCTCCTTGCGAGATGTGACCGCGCCGACGTCCACAAGCTTCTTTAAGTGGAAGGAGATCGTGGCGGGAGTCAGCCCCAGACGCTCCGAGAGGCGCTCCACGTACATGTCTTCCTCCATGAGGGACTTCAGGATCTGAATGCGGGATTTATCCGCGAGACATTTGAAAAGGTTGATAGCCTGTAATTCCGTCATATGGCACCTCCGTTCAGATGAGTTCCGTGAATTTTGCGTTGATCTCCGAGACTGCCGAGAGCTTAGCCTCTTCAATCAGGACTTTGCGGTCGTCGCCGTGCAGGCGCGCCTGTTTAAGGGAACTTTTCCAGCCAGAAGTGATCCGGCTGAATGCCGCGGGAAATGCGGTTTCCACGGAAGCCGGGGCCTGCTTGTCCATTGCGCCGAATACGGCGCCGGCGATGTCATAGACGTTGAACTTCGCCTTCAGGATGTTTGCCTCATCGGTTCTTCCCTCGGCGGCGAGAGCCTGAATGTCGGCTGTTACGGCCTGCTTTCTCTCGTCGAAAAATGTGTAAAGATCGTTGTTGTTCATAGTTGTTCTCCTTTGTAAAAATGATACTGTTATTTTCATAGATGTCACATACCTCACACAAACTGCAATTAGATGAACGTCTAAAGGGATGCTATCACACAAAATGATGAATGTCAACATATATTTTTGAAACATCGAGTTTATCATGATCCTTAACGGTTTTTACATATCGGTTTCGGGACTTCAACGGCGTTTTTTTATAGAAGCATGGTTTCGGCAGTAGTTTTTGTTGATCATCGGAACGTCGGAGACGAGGAGTGCGGATCCTTTATATGCTAGAGGTAAATGATATTGACATTCTGCGCGAAATATGGTATGATATCGCACAACATGAGGCGCTGCGGATGCAGCATATTTTACGAACGGAGGTTTTTATGATTCGGGTCGTGCGGGACGG
>JBGUPV010000006.1:0-6993 GCA_045130455.1 Lachnospiraceae bacterium
CGTACCCGTTCCGCCAGCTGACCGCCGTTCTCAAAGCCGACGTAGCCGGGCGGACTGCCGATCATTTTCGAAACGCTGTGCGACTCCATATACTCCGACATATCGATGCGGATCATCGCGTCCGGGTCGCCGAACAGCGATGTGGCAAGCGCCTTACACAGCTCTGTCTTTCCGACACCGGTCGGTCCGAGGAATAAAAATGAGCCGACCGGACGGTTCGGATCCTTCAATCCGACACGGCCTCTGCGGACCGCCTTCGCAAGTGCCGCTACAGCCTCATCCTGACCGATGACCATGCGGTGCAATTCTTCCTCAAGCGACAAAAGACGCGTGCTCTCCGACTGCGAGATCCTTGCCACCGGAATTCCCGTACGACGCGCGATGATGGTCGCGATGATGTCGTCCGTAACGACCGGCACATCCGCTCCTCCGGCACCGTTGTCCGCGATATCGGACGCACTGCGCCGCTCCGCCGCTTTGCCTGCCGCATTGTCCGCAGTATCAGATCCGGTTGCCTCAAGGCTCCCGGAAGTTCCATTGAAATCCGAATCCGCCGCAGCTTCCGCGGCTCTTTCATTCTTTCGCAAAATGACACGAAGCTTCGCGCCCGCCTTGCGCGCACTCTCGAAGTCTCCGCTCAAAAGTGCCTGTTCGCGCGTATCGCGGACAGATGCAAGTTTCTGATCCTCAGGGGAAGCCGTCTCCGCGACTGCCGAGGAAAGCCTCGTGCTGCTCCCGGCCTCGTCCATCAGGTCGATCGCTTTGTCCGGAAGACGACGCTCGCCCTGGTATCTCGCGGAAAGACGAACGCAGGCTTCCAGCGCCTCGTCCGTGTAGCGCACCTTGTGAAATGCCTCGAACCGGCTGCGGATCCCCTTAAGGATGCCGATGGCTTCGTCGATCGTCGGCTCCGCGACCTGTAAGGGCTGGAACCGCCTCTCGAGCGCGGAATCCTTCTCGATGTATTTGCGGTACTCCTCCATCGTCGTTGCGCCGATGATGCGGATCTCCCCGCGCGAAAGCGCAGGTTTTAACAGATTGGCCGCATCCAGAGAACCTTCGGCGTTGCCTGCACCGATGATCGTATGGATCTCGTCGATAAAGAGGATCGCGTTCGCGTCATGGGAAAACTCCGTGAGCAACATCTTCATGCGCTCCTCGAAGTCACCGCGGTATCGGGAACCGGCTACCAGCGAACCGATATTCAGCTCATAGATCTTCTTATTGCGCATCGGCTCCGGAACATCACCCGACGCGATCCGCTGCACAAGGCTCTCCACGATCGCCGTTTTGCCGACGCCGGGCTCGCCCACGAGACAGGGATTATTTTTCGTCTTACGGCACAAAATGCGGATCAGGTCGTCCGTCTCGCTGCGGCGTCCGATCACCGGCTCCATTCGCCCGTTCTCCGCCTCCGCGGACATGTTTCGGCAATACGACTCAAACACATTGCCGTTCATGCCGGCGCCGTCCTTCATGGAATCCATGAAATCCGCGATCTGCTCCTTCGAAAAGCCCATGTCGCGCAGCGTCTTTGCCGTCAGTTTGTCCATATTTACCGACATTTCCGTGAGCACGCGGCAAGCGACACAGTCCGGCTCGCGAAGGATGCCGAGCATCAGGTGCCCGGTTCCGACGGCCTCGTCACCCAGCAGATCCACATAGATCTCGGCGTCCTCAAGCACCAGCCGAAGCCTCGGCGAGTACTTCGGAGCACTCGGCTTTCTGCCGGGCACACGCCCGAAGCGGTCGGCGATCTTCAAAAAATACGAATCGCAAAATGACTCGTCGAAGATCCCTTTGATCATCTCCGACTGTCTCATCAAAGCGCACATCAGATGCTCCGTCCCGACATACGGGCTCCGCATCTTGTCCGCCAGTTCTTCGGCGTCCTGCAGGACCAGAAGCGCCTCCGATGTATATTCCGGTTTCATCGAAATTCCTCCACTACTTCATTCAGGATCGCGCGGATGTCCTGCTCGGACACATTGCGGCTCACGGCCTTCGCGACCGCATCCCGCAGCTGTTCCCGCAGTTCCTCCATCGCCCGCGCACGGTTGGACTCTACGCTGATCACGGCTCCGCGCCGGCGATCGAGCTTCAGATATCCCTCCTGCTTCAGGATCGCATACGCCTTGTTGACCGTATGCATGTTGATCCCGATGGACTCCGCCAGATCTCTCACGCTCGGAAGGTTGTCTCCCTCCCGGAATTCGGACATAGCTATCCCCATGATGATCTGATTCCGAAGTTGCATATAATATGCTTCATCACTGTTAAAATCAATACTGATCAGCATCGCTGTTACCTCACGCCCCTCGTGCTTCATTTCTTACGCGAAAAATGAGCAGCATCTCCGGGGCAACGACCGGAAAATCCCGCCGGTCTTTCATCCTCTCAATACGGAATCGCCGCAAAATGCTCATAGCATCTCCCGGCGCAAAAATTGTTATATATACAGTATAACAATTGACAGTCGATATGTCAAACAAAAACGGGCACTTCGCGTCGATTTTCGCGAAATGCCCGTTATTGATTTCATCGCAGATTGCGGATCTTGAAATCCCGCTCCGCCTCACGCTGCTGATCCTTCTTTGCGATACTGTCGCGCTTGTCATAGAGCTTCTTGCCCTTGGCAAGTCCGATGGTCAGTTTCACAAGATTTCCCTTGAGATAGACAGCAATCGGAACGAGCGTGTATCCCTGCTCCTGCAGTTTGCCGCCGATCTTGTTGAGCTCGGCGCGCCGGAGCAAAAGCTTGCGCACGCGGAGCGGATCGCGGTTGAAAAGATTGCCCTTCTCGTAGGGCGAAATGTGCATACCATAGATGATCGCCTCGCCTTTCTCAATCCTTACGTACGACTCCTTGATGGAGCAATGCCCCATGCGGATTGACTTCACTTCGGTCCCGTGAAGCGCAATACCCGCCTCGTACTGCTCCTCGATAAAATAGTCGTGAAATGCTTTCTTGTTGCCGGCGATCTGCCGGATTGAATCCTTACCCATACTCGTACATTCTCCCTGTGCGGTTTACCGTTCAGCCGGCACGAAATCGACGGTCCGCGCGTCCTTGTTTGCGGCCGCGACCATCACGCGCATCGGCTGTCCGATCGTGTAGCGTCTGCCGGATCTCTCGCCCGTCAGCGACATCGTCTCCTCGTGGTAGATATAGTAGTCGCCGCGAAGATCCGTGAGGCGGACCAGACCTTCCACCGTGTTGAGCAGCTCCACATAAACGCCCCACGATGTCACTCCCGAGATCACACCGTCGAATTCCTCCCCGAGGAACCGATGCATGTACTCGGCTTTCTTCATCTTCTCAACGTCGCGCTCCGCATCCTCGCTGCGACGCTCGTACACGCCGGACGTCCGTGCGACCTCCGGAAGGATCGCATCATAGTGCGCGATGCGGGCATCGCTTAAGCGCCCGTGCAGGTAGTCCTTGATGATCCTGTGGATCTGCAGGTCCGGATACCGGCGGATCGGCGACGTAAAATGACAGTAAAACCTGGAAGCGAGCCCGAAATGACCGATGCAGTCGGTGGAGTATCTCGCCTGCTTCATCGCCCGAAGCGTCAGACGCCCCAAAAGCGCTTCCTCCGGTCTTCCGGCGATCGACAGAAGTAGCTTCTGCACATCCTTGGAATGCACTTTGTCGCTCCCAATGTGAAGCATATGCCCGAAATGCGAGACGTATGCCGCCAGACTGCGCATTTTGTCCCACTCCGGCTCCTCATGCACACGATACACAAACGGAAGGGACAGCCAGTGGAACTGCTCGGCGACCGTCTCGTTGGCAAGCACCATGAAGTCCTCGATCAGTTCCGTCGCGCGGTTGCGCGCATACGCTTCCACGCTTGTCACCCGGCCGGAAGCATCCATCAGGATCTTGCACTCCGGCAGATCAAATCCGATCGCACCGCGCTTTTCACGGTTTCTTCGAACGATCGCAGACAACTTCTCAAGTTCGACCAGCATCGGTGCGACACTCTCATAATCCTCGGGTGTATCACCGTCAAACACTTTCTGCACGTTCGTGTAGGAAAGCCTCTTGTCCACGCGGATCACGGTCTCCGCGATCTCGTGGGAAACGACGGTTCCGTTACCGTCGAGCTCCATGATGCAGCTGAGTGCCAGCCGGTCCTCGCCCGCGTTGAGCGAGCAGATCCCGTCGGACAGCGCGTGCGGAAGCATCGGGATCACACGGTCCGCGAGGTACACGCTGGTGCCGCGTCCAACCGCGGAGACATCAAGCGGCGAACCCTCGCGCACATAGTTGCTCACGTCCGCGATATGCACTCCCAGGATATAATGATCCTCATTTTTCGTGAGGGAGATCGCATCGTCAAGGTCCTTGGCTTCCTCACCGTCGATGGTAACGGTCAGAAGATCTCTCAGGTCCTTTCTTCCGGTATAGTCACTCTCCCCGAGTTCCTGCGGTATCGTAGCAACTTCCGCGTGAACCTCCGGCGGAAAATCGACCGGGATCCCGTAGTCCTTCACAATGGACAGGATGTCCACGCCGGGGTCGTTCACATGCCCCAGGATCTCCGTGATCTCACCCTGCGGCACCTGCCGCCCGTCTCCGTATTTCGTGATCCTCGCGCACACCTTCTGACCGCTGACCGCGCCCTTTGTGTGCTTCAAGTCGACAGCGATATCGAAATCATAGCGGCTCCGGTCCGGAATGACGAAACCGCCGATCTTATTTCTCTTGAAAATGCCCACGATGTCGGACGTGTTTCGCTTTACGATCGCGACAATGCGTCCCTGTGTCCGGTAGGTCTTACCGTGATCACGGCCGCCCTCGCGGATCTTGACAACGGTCACGCGGTCTCCGTGGATCGCTCCCGCGGTGTCCTCCTCCGCGACGAACCAGTCGCCTTCCTCACCCTCGATCGTGACAAATCCGAACCCTCGGTCGGTTGCCTGATAAACGCCCTCCACGGGGATATCCGTCGCCGGCAGATATCTTCCGCCTGCATCCACACGCACCAGTCCCTCCGCAGACAGCGAGTCCAGGATGGCTCCGAGCTCCCCGCGTTCAGACCGCGGTACGTTCAGTATTCCGGCCATCTCGCGAGGCCGCATCGGGTGATAATCCCGGTCCCGGATCAACGCGAGTACCATTTTTTTTCTTCTGTCTTCCAACTCCGGCATACGCGCCAAATCCTCTCCTGACATTATTTCCCGGAAGTAAAAACGGCACTCTGTTCACCAGAGTGCCGCCGTATCTCGCTACGTAACTTTATTTGGTCCAGAAACCCATGTTAAGCAAGATGGAAAGACCGATAAATGCTACGGCAAGGATTCTGGTGATCAGCACCAGCTTGCCCTCCATCGAACGACTCTTGTTCTTGCCCCAGTAGGTCTCGGCAACACCGCCGACCGCTCCCAGTCCTGCGTTCTTGCCTTCCTGCATCAATACGATCGCGACCAAAACGACACAAATTATAACATAAACCACTTTAAGTGCAATAAATAATCCGTTCATTTCATCCTCCGAAATCCATGTTGTGCCGATATTTCCTGCACACAGCAAAAGGATTTTAACACAAACCCGGCGGCAATGCAAGTATTATTTATGGCTGCATGAATGTTTTTTGTGCGATTCTTACGCGAAATGAGCGTTCGCCTTCTTACGCGCGAACGATGAGACTCTTTCCGGTCATCTCCTTCGGCTGCTCCTTGCCCATCAGCTCGATAAGCGTGGGAACGATATCCGCAAGGCAACCGCCCTCACGAAGCTTGATACCGTCGCCTGCGTTCACGAGAATGAACGGAACCGGGTTGGTCGTGTGCGCCGTAAACGGAGCGCCGGTCTCGTAGTCGATCAGCTGCTCTGCGTTACCATGGTCAGCACAGATGAACATCACGCCGTCCGTCTCCTTGATAAAGTTCACGATCTCGCCGACACATTTGTCGATGACTTCGATCGCTTCGATCGCGGAATTCAGAACGCCGGTGTGGCCTACCATATCCGGGTTCGCGAAGTTGCAGATGATCACATCGTAATATGCCTCGCCGTCGTCGCCGGTCTTCGTGATTGCCTCACTCAGGCGGTCACATACCGTGTAGGCGCTCATACGCGGCTTCTTATCGTACGTGGGAACGTACTTCGGAGAATCCACAAGGATGCGGTCCTCGTTCTCGTTGGGCGTCTCAACGCCGCCGTTGAAGAAGAACGTTACATGCGCATACTTCTCGGTCTCCGCGATACGCGCCTGGCGCATACCGTTGGCCGCAAGCCACTCGCCGAACGTGTTGGTAACCTCGACCTTCTTGAAAGCGACGGTCTTGTTCGGGATCGTCACATCGTACTCGGAGAAGCATACGTACTTCACCGGGAAGAAACCGTTGCGGCGCTCGAAACCGTCAAAATCCTCGCAGCAGAACGTGCGGGTGATCTCACGCGCGCGGTCCGGGCGGAAATTGTAGAAAATGATGGAGTCATTTGCCTTGACGGTCGCCGTCGGAGCACCGTTCTTGAGGATGACCGTGGGAATCACGAACTCGTCGGTCACACCGTCCGCGTACGTCTTCTCCATCGCCTCAGCCGCGCTCGAAGCCGTGTTGCCCTCGCCGTAAACAAGCGCTGCGTATGCCTTCTCTACACGATCCCAGTTGCGGTCGCGGTCCATCGCATAGTAACGGCCGCTGATCGTAGCAACCTCGCCGACGCCGATCTTCTTCATCTCATCCTCGAGTGCCGCCACATAATCCTTGCCCGATGCCGGAGGCGTGTCGCGTCCGTCAAGGAAGCAATGTACGTAAACCTTCGAAAGGCCCTGCTCCTTTGCAAGCTTCAGAAGCGCGTACAGATGCGTGTTGTGGCTGTGTACACCGCCGTCCGAGAGAAGTCCGTACATATGAAGAGCACTGTTGTTCTTCTTGCAGTTCTCAACCGCCGCGAGGAGTTCCTCGTTGCGGAAGAAATCGCCGTCCATGATCTCCTTCGTGATGCGCGTCAGCTCCTGATATACGATGCGGCCC
>JBGUPV010000007.1:0-3242 GCA_045130455.1 Lachnospiraceae bacterium
CTCACGATCCTCCCGCCAGGCAAGACCCGCGAGGAAATCTATATCGCCGTCCAGAAGCATCTGGTACAGGTCTCCGAATTCGCCGTAAACATAGTCATACTGCCATCCGGTATACTCCGAGAGCTTCTGATAGTACTCATAAGCATAGCCAGATTTGACAGCTCCCTCCCGTGCGCCTTCCTGGAAAACCTCGTTTTCATAATAGCCTACGCGGACAGTAACACCCTCGTAGCCTGAAGCCGCTGCAGTTATCGGAACCGGAACTCTGAGCGACAGGATGAGGAACAGCAATATTGCGGTGCATGTCAAAAACGCCGTATTCTTTCTGATCTTCATGCTTTTTCCTCCGTCTGCTTATTGTCCGATGATCCTCTCATAGTCCGCATAGCTCGTGTTCACTGATCGACTATATACCGGCACAGTGTTTTTATCAAATCGTCAGGCTGGAAAGGCTTGGCGATATGAGCGTTCATCCCGGAGTCCAGACTCGCCCGAATATCCTCGTCATAGGCGTTCGCGCTCATGGCGATGATGGGAAGCGTCCTGTAATACTCACCCGGTAATGACCGGATGGCCCGCGTCGCCTCGTAGCCGTTCATGACCGGCATTTGAATGTCCATGAGCACGGCGCTGTAATAGCCGGCTTCGGCAGTCATCGCTTTATCTGCGCCGATCCGGCCGTTTTCGGCGTGGTCAACCACGATCCCGTACTGCTCAAGTATGATGGTGGCGATCTCCGCGTTGATCGCATTGTCCTCGACCAGCAGGACCCGCTTGCCGTTCAGAACGGATTGCAGCATCTCGTCCGGCTCTGCGGTATCATCGTCCGGCTCGGAGGGCTCCAGAGCAAGCTCTACCGTGAATTCCGAGCCCTCGCCCGGCCTGCTTTTGACCGAGATCACACCGCCCATCATTTCAACGACTCTTGCAGTGATCGCAAGCCCGAGGCCCGTGCCTTGCACGCGGTTTACTGTTGTTTTCTCTTCACGTGTGAAGCTCTCGAATATATGAGGCAAATACTCTTTGCTGATACCGATGCCGGTATCTCTGACAATGAAGCGATATTTTATCTTTTTGTCTTCTGTCGCCCCGAGTTCTTCCGCGATCAGCTCGACGCTCTTTCCCTCCGGCGTGTATTTGATGGCGTTGCCGGTGATATTGATCAGGACCTGCTCGATCCGCAGGTCGTCTGCCATTACCTTGTAATGATGTACTGTGTCGTGCGAATAGGTGATCGTAATGGACTTGTTCTTCGCCTGCAGCGCCGTAATATCCTCGATACGCCGGAAAATATCTCTGAGATCGCAGGCTGCCAAGCTGAGCTGCATTTTTCCGCTTTCGATCTTGGAGATATCAAGAATATCGTTGATCAGAGAGAGCAGAAAATGGCTGGAGGAACCGATCTTATCTAGCGCGTCCGCTACGACCTCCGGCTCATCCCAATGGCTTTTGGCGATGTTCGTATAACCCACGATGGCGTTCATCGGGGTGCGGATATCATGGGACATGTTGGCAAGAAAATCGTTTTTCGCGCGGGTTCTTGCATCCGCCATATGTTTCCGGAATTCCTCCTCGCGCTTCATCTGGGCGTCGATGTTGGTGAGGCCGATGATCAGTCGGCGTTCGTTCCGGTTTTCCAGAAGAGTTGCCTTCATGCTGACATACGTAGGAATGCCATTGAGCATAAGACGGTATTTTGTCGTGAAGTGGCCGTCCCGTTCGATGATTTTCAGTACCCTTTCACGGGAAAAAACCGCCATAAAGCGATCTCGATCTTCCGGATAGATCAATGCTTCTATGTTTCTGCGGCTCAACTCAAAGAAGTTCGCCCCTTGCGTTTCGATACCCAGATTCTTGTACTCCTCTGAGGAGCTGTACTCGACAAAAGCTTCTGTGTCGGGATCGACCACATAAATGCTGAAATAGTCCCCGGCGAGAGCCTGTGCGACGCTGCTGAAAGTGAGGTGATCAGCGTCCATCCTGCCGATGGTCTCATTCAATGTGACGATCGTCGCTTTATGACCTTCCAATTCCGACATGATCCGTTCATGCTTCTCCGTGATGTCGGAAATAAAGACCGTATAAACCCCACCGTAAGCGTCTGTCTCCAGATAGTGGCCGTAGTCGTCCACCCGTCGGACGGCGCCGTCCTTGCGGATGATCCGGTATTCCACATAGTCCATGTTGTCATCGCTGGCGTCGATCTGTTCCGCAACGGAGGCCGAGATGCTGCTGTAATCCTCCGGGTGCACCATGCCCCGGAAGGTATAGCCCGTCAGCTTTTTGAAATCCTCGAGATCGTCGCAGCCGTAGATATCAAAGACAGGCTTGTTTGCATAGAGAAGCTCTCCCGGCTCTTCGGCTTTGTAAATGAAGAAACCTCCGGGCATGTGTCCGCCCAGCTCCCGGATCATAAACACCGCCTGATCATTCATCTGGAAAACCTTATTCGCCATGATCCGCCTCTTTTCGTGCATACACTTCATCAGCGTTCACGTCGCCCCGGACAGAGCCTGCGCTCTGACGTCCCCCGACGGGATTCGCGTCCCGTCAGGTCTGCCTGAAAAACGCTATGCGTCCGCATCAGACGCGCCGTCCGTGAGGGGCGCCGCCGGGATACTTTTCGCGTGTCGATCATTTAAAGCTTCCGTACATTGTTACGGCTTCATCCACGGTGATCTCGCCTTTCCCGACCTGAAACGCGGCAATTCGTATTTGAGCCGTGAGAGCATCCGTAATGCCAAGCACTTCCGGGGAAATGGTACGGTTTGAGGGCACCTGCCCGAAGGGGGCGTAAACCGAGTCAAAGGACAGATCCGTGGTAGGCGTTACCAAACGCTTCACAGAAGCCATCTCATTTAGCTCCGCCTTTGAAATCAGAAACCGCATGAATTCATTTGTCATCTCCAGATCATCGCAGCTCTTGTTAACGGAAAACTCCACGGAAGGACTGTCTATAAAATATCCGCCTTCCTCCGTCAAGGGGATCGGGGCAAACGTGTAATCAAAAGGCGCATTGATGAAGGCCTCGGACTGGCTCTCCCGTTTTCTGGTCCCGGATACGGTATCCCCGGCACAGATCATCATCGGCACATCACCTTCAAAAAAGCGCAGGATCACCTTGGTATAGTTGTCTTCGATCTTGTCACACTCATCAAGATCGATACAGCCACTCCGGATCAACTGTTCCACCGCCTCCAATGACGGGCGCATGGATTCTCCCGCAGCGGGATCCAGTTTAT
>JBGUPV010000008.1:0-9262 GCA_045130455.1 Lachnospiraceae bacterium
CTCGTACTGAACTTCATCGTCGATCACGAGCTCGTCGCCGAAGTAGGTGCGGATCAGGCCGAGGTAGATCTCGTTGAGATCCTTCGGGGTTACGCTCTCGCCGTTCTGCGCGCGGGTGTGCGCGATGTGCTCAAACTCGGCAAACATCGTCTGACGGAAGACCGTGCCGCGGAAGTTTTCGAGGTACTGGTTGATCAGGAACAGACGCATCGTCTTGTCCTCGGTCACGGAGAGGAGATGCTCAACGAGGAGATTTTCGTTGACCGTCGAAGCGACCTCGGCGATGAACAGCGCGTAGTCGTCGTACTGCGGCGGCTGATTCTCGTGGGTGAGGTAGGTGTGCATCGAGTGTCCCATCTCGTGGCAGAGCGTGGACACGGAGTCCAGCGTTCCCGTGAAGTTCATCGAGATGTGCGGCGTCTCCTTGTTCGAGCCGATCGAGTAAGCGCCGCTACGCTTGCCCACGTTCGGGAAGACGTCAACCCAGCGGGAAGCGAGGCCCTTGCGGACGGTCTCGACATAGTGGTCGCCGAGAGGTGCCACCGCTTTGAGGAGCAGATCCTTCGCCTCGTCGTAGGTGTAGGAGACCGTGATGTCCTTGGTGATGGGCGTGTAAATGTCGTAGTAGTGAAGCTCGTCGAGATTCAGAAGCTTCTTGCGGAGACGCAGATAGCGGTACATCTCAGGCAGGAAGCGGTGAACCGTCTCCACGAGGTTGTCGTACACGGACTCGGGGATGTTATTTGCCGAGAGCGAAGCCTCGCGGGCCGAAGCGTATTTGCGGAGACGGGCCGACAGGGCGCTCTCGCGCAGACGGTTCAGGTACGTCGCACCGAAGGTGTTGTTCAGCGACGCGAAGGACTTGTAGAAGTTCTTGAACGCGTTTTTGCGGATCTCGCGGTTCGGGTTCTCCTGCAGAGCGATGTAGTTGGCCTGCGTGAGCGCGAAGGGATGCTCCGGATCGTCGGGGTTCGGAACGGATTCAAAGGTCATGTCGGCGTCCATCAGCATGTCCGCGATGTCCCCTCCGGCGCCGCTGATCTCGCCGAACGCGGCGATGATCCCTTCCTCCTCCTTCGTGAGAACGTGCGGCTTCGAGCGAAGCGTGTCCTCGAGAATGTGGCGGTAGGGAGCCAGAACTTCGGATTCAATGTATCCCTTGAGGACGTCCTCCGGAAGAGCGAGAAGCTCGGGGTCGATGTAGGAGCAGTAGCCGATGATCGCCACGTAGAGCTGGTCCGCGCGCGTCATCATCGTCTGCGCGGCCGTCTCGCGGGTGTCCTCCGTGCGGCGCTGGTAAGCGTAGCCGTGAACCGCCTCGAGGCGGGGATACAGGGAGTACATGAGGGAGTAGAGCTCCGCCACGGTATCTGCGCCCTCACCGAGGCGCCCCTGATATTCACTGATCTTTTCCGCGTCCTTGCCCAGCTGCGTACAGGCAACGTCCCAGTCGGCGTCGGAAGCGAAGAGGGACGTGAGGTCCCAGAGATATTCCTGCGCGATGTCCGCGCGTTCTTTCGGTTGTTCAGCCATAAAAAACCTCCAAAAACAATCATTTCATAAGGGCGCAAAAGCGGTGCGGCCCTTCTGTATATCATATCGGAAAAGAGCATTTTCGTCAAGCGAGAAGGCAAATATCTGCTTGCGTTCGCGGCGCTGCGGGGGTATTATGAAGAGAGAGTTTTCAAGCCGCGGGAGACATCCTTCGCGGCCCCTGACAGAGTAAGGAACGGAGCGGAAAATATGTACGACAGACTGACCAAAACCGATATCGCGAAGATGCAGGAGGAGATCGATTATCGCCGGCTGGAACTGGCGCCGCAGATCCTCCAGGCCCTCAAGGAGGCAAAGGCCCAGGGCGATCTGAGCGAGAATTTCGAATACCATGCGGCGAAGCGCGAGAAGGGCCGCAACGAGAGCAGGATCCGCTATCTCGAGCGAATGATCCGCACGGCTCACATTTTCGAGGAAGAAGTGAATAATGATGAGGTCGGCATGAACAACACGGTGGTGCTGTTCTCGGAGAAGGCCGGCCGCGAGATCGATTTCCGGATCGTCACGACGATCCGTTCGAACCCGCTGAAACGTCTGATCAGCATCGAGTCGCCGATCGGCAAGGCGATCTACCGGCACAAGGTCGGGGATCGATGCCTCGTCGAGCCGGAGAACGGCGAGTCCTACTGGGTGGAGATCCGTTCGATCGACAAGACGACGGACGATTCGGAGGACAAGATCAGCAGCTATTGAGTCTTTGCAGCGGAATAGGGAGCGGCAATGAGTGATTTCATCTACAGTCTGAATGCGACGGTACCGTTGTTCCTGGTCATCGCGCTGGGGTATTTCCTGCGCAGGATCGGGATGCTGACGGACGAGTTCGTGAGCGCCGGCGACAAACTGACGTTTCGCGTGACACTGCCGATCCTTCTGTTTTCGCAGATTTCCGCGGAGAGCCTCGAGAACAGTTTCGATCTGAAGTTCTTCCTGTTCTGCGTCGGCGTGACATGTGTCTCATTTGCCTTGATCTACGGACTTTCGTGGGCGTTTATCCGCGACCGCGCGATGATCGGAACGTACGCGATGGTCAGTTTCCGCGGCAGCGCGGCGGTGCTCGGGATCGCGTTTGTGAAGAGCATCTACGGCAGCGTGGGCTTTGCTCCGCTGATGATCGTCGCCGTAGTTCCGCTGTACAACATATTTTCCGTGCTCGCGCTTGCCGTGAGCGCGAAGAAGGAAGACCGCGCGGAGCTGAGCGCGAAGAAGGTCGCGCTGGAAGTGATCACCAACCCATTGATCATCTCGGTGGCGCTTGCCATTCCCGCGGCGCTCGTCGGATGGACGAGCTGGTCGTGGACGGCCATCCCCAAGAAGTTCCTCACGGACGTCGGTTCCATCGCCACGCCGCTGGCTCTGCTGGTGCTCGGCGCGGGCTTCGAGCATAAGGAAGCCGTAACGAAGATCAAGCCGGTGCTGACGGCGACGCTGACGAAGCTGATCCTCGTCCCGGCGGCCATGGTCCCGCTGGCGGTCCTTCTGGGGTTCCGCGACGCGCAGTTGCTCGCGATCGCGGTGATGCTCGCCTCGCCCACGACGGTGGCCTGCTACATCATGGCGAAGAATATGAAAAATGACGCGGCTCTCGCATCCGGTACGGTGCTCGTCTCCACGCTCCTGTCGTCGGTGACGATCACGTTGCTCGTGTTTTTGCTCCGGGCCAACGGATTGATCTGAGAAACATTTGCGGTTGCATTGTCAACCGGCTTACGATATAATCATTCATGAGGGCGCGAGGGGGCGCCGAATAATCGACGAGGGGGCAAGCTTATGGAACTCGAAAAGGAAGAAATCCTCTGGAAAGACAGGAAGCATTGGATGTGGTTCCCGTTTTCGTTTACGAGATACTCCGTGACAAGGGAGCATCTCAATATTGATGTGGGATTTTTCAAGACAACGTACGATGAGACGCTGCTGTATCGTATCGTCGACGTACGCCTGGTCCGCACGTTCCTTCAGAAGATCTTCGGCACGGGGACGGTGCAGGTCTTCAGCCGTGTGGATACGCAGAAGATGATCGAGCTGAAGAACATCAAGAAGTCGAAGCAGGTCAAGACGTTGATCTCCCAGCTCGTAGAGCAGGTGCGCAACGACAAGAAGGTTGTCGGCAAGGAGTTCTACGGCATGATGGGCGGCGGAATTCCGATGCAGGATCTCGACGGCGACGGTCTTCCGGATATGCCGGATTTCGACGGCGACGGCGATGCCGACGGTCCGATGCATTGATTTCCGACATGCTCTGACAGCGTGAAAAATGGTATTGACAAAACGGTACCGCTGTCATACGATGTAAGCGGTACGGAGGTACCGAACAGTATTTTTCTTTTAAAGGAGACAGCTATGTTCGACAAAATTATGGAGATCCTGAAGAATCAGCTTTCCATTGATGTGACCGGCGTTACGGAGGAGACTTCTTTCCGTGATGATCTTCGCATCGATTCGTTGGATCTTTACGAGGTTGTTACCGCGCTCGAGGACGAGTTCGGCATTGAGATCCAGCCTGAAGACCTCGACGGAATCAAGACCGTGGGCGATGTTATCGAATATCTTGCAGCGAATGGTATTGAGTAATTGAGGAATCGCAGGATATCATCAGAACGAAGATGACAAAGACGGCGGAATCGAACATAGCAGCGGTTCTGCCGTATTTATTTCCGGTGGCGATTTTCCGGGGTGGCAAAGCGGCCGCGAAACAGCGCGGCGATGCGTGTCAACCGGAAGTTCAATGATATAGAGAAGAGAAATGAAGCCGACCGTGGGATGCAGATCCTGCGGTCGGCTTCATTTTGCAGTCGGATAGGATGGGGTGTCAAACCACTGGAAACGAAGGTGCCGGTATGGTAAAATACTAATAAGAGGATTTGCTTACATTATCAGATAAAAGACCTCAGGACGGTATCCGGTTGGACGGAGGAGTAATTATGAAAAGGACAATAAGGATTCTTGTTTGCGTTTTGTTGGTTGGGTTGCTCTGGGGGTGTGGAGACTCTATTCCCTATTCCGACGGTGATGGTCAAGAAAAAAAGACAGAAGAAAGCAGCGAACAGGAGAACACAAATAAGAGAATTGATGCGGAAGAAGTTAAAAATGAACCGACGGCTACTGTGACTCCGACCGAAAAGGAGAAGCCGGTACCCCTGACTCAAGAAGAGATTCTTTCGATGTCAACCACCGAAGTTGCGGAATACATACGTGAATCAGCTCTATGCAATGATGCTGAAGAATTAGATGTTAAGACATACAGCTCAGAGATATGGCTTGAAAAAATACTCGGACAGAAAAGATTTGTTCGTATAGGAATCGATTTCGGTATATTCGAAAACTATGAAAACGGTGTTACTCTGATGCGCTCGGCTTTGTATTCGTTTCCGGAAACCCAACTGCGTAAGATGCCTGAGGGGATGTATTATACGGCTTTTGCATCGGAGACGGGAGAACGCGTTTTTTGGTTTGCATCGGAAGAAAACAATCTGTTTGCTCTGGTTGGGTACCCGGTTTTGATATGTCCCGGTGAATTGAAAAGACATGAAGATTTTTCGGGGATTACGGAAGGCTGTACCCTTGATGATGTTTTGACAATTGATCCGACGGTGAAGGATTACCATGACATGTTTTATCAGCACAGTACGATTAATGAGAATAATCTGTGGGCAAATAAAACGACTCTTAGGTTTACGACCGTTCATTATCTTGCTGACGGAATACTTGAATTTGGCTATGGTGAGATAAATGAGAACGGAGAACTTGTTGTAACCGAGATTCGATACTCGCCGGATTATACATTGAAAGACTGCAGGGGACGCGACATAGTTTATTCGATTAACCCGGTTGATTTGCCGTAACCTAAAAAGGAGTACAATTCTATTATCTGTCTATAAACAGATTGGTCCGGAAAGAGAAGAAACAACAAACACATTGCCCCCGGTATTAGATTAATGCCGGGGGCAATGTGTTTGTTCAGTCATTATTGTCAGTGTTGTCGGTGTTGCCTTCGGAATCATCCTCCGGCGCCTGGGTGGGCTCCGGTGTGGGGATCCACTCGACCGGCGGGAGAATGCTCTCATCCGCGGGCTGATCCGGGAACAGGCGGTTGCGCGTACGGTCCGGAGCCTCCTCGTCGGGCACAACCGTGATCACGAGGTCATCGATGTAGTAGGAGCAGAACAGACCGATGCTGTTCGGGGACTCATTGATCGTTCCGAGCAGAAGATAGTGCTCGTTGATAAACTGCTGTCTGGCGCTGATCTTCGGCTCTTCGGGCTCGTCCGGATCGTCAGGATCGTCGGTGCCGCTGTCGGGATCACCGTCGTTATCGCCGTCACCGTCATTACCGGTGTTATTGTCGCTGTCATTATCTGCGCCGCTGTCGGGATCGGCATTGTTATCACTGTCATTATCAGTGTCGGTATCGGTGTCGGTGTTGCCGTCCTGACCGGAATCGTTGTCATCGTCGTCATCATCGGCGTCGCCGTCGTTATCGGTGTCAGTGTCGTCCGGGTTGTCCGGATCATTTTCCGAAGGGTCACCGTCCGGGTTGTCCGGATCTTCGGGCTCTTCCACGTCGACGTCTTTGACCTTCACGTAAAATGTGCAGAGCGTCCAGCGGCCGGAGCTGACGGGGTAGGAGTCGCACAGAACGAAGCGCTCCTTTGTCTCGCGGAGCGGGGAACCGTTGGAATCCAGCTTGATCTGACCGTCGCGGGGATTGTATACGTAGTCGGAGACAAACTCCGTGTGGTAGCCGTCAAAGAGCGCAAAATTGAGCTCGGACGCGGAGCCGAAGCCCTCGTCCTCATAGTAGATCCGGCACTGGATCTTGAGCGTGCGGCCGACCAGACTGTCGTAGGAGAGACCGTTGATCTCGCTTAAATGAAAGCCGAGACCGCTCAGTCCGTGGTAATCCTGCTTGCGCCGGGTCACCTTGTTGCTGAAGAGACCGTTGTACGCCCACACGTCGGTGGCGTAGATCTCGGCCTCATTGCCGGAGTTGCCGGGAGCCAGGCGGTTGCCCTCCTCGCGCTCGAAGTTATTGGCGTAGATGATCTTTCCGGTGTCAACGGGCGCGGGGGTGAGAAGCGTGCCGTCCGCATCCCAGACGGAAAATGGATTGAATCCGCCGTCCTTGACGGTCGTGACATCGAAGGGCGCCGGCGTGGCCGAAGCCTGCGGATCCGGCGTGATCGAAACCTGCGGAGTTGTACTCGGGACAGTGCCTGTCGGCGACAGCTCGGGGGAGACGGAAGGAGGCGCGGGCGTAGCGGACGGAAGATCCTCGGAACCGGGCAGCGAAGAGCAGCCGGCAGCCAGAAGGACCGTCAGCAGAAGGATCAGCCTCGCGGCAATCGCGATGAGACGACGACAAAACGACATAGCGATCAAAAACTCCTTACGTTCAAAAGAAAGGAGTGACCCGAAGGTCACTCCTCTCGTGACTCACAGAATAATTACAGATGGTCTCATGTCAACCGAAAGATTACTCCTCAGCATCTGCCGGCTTATGCTCTTCCCAGTAAGCGTTAAATGCATCCTGGTCGCCGACACCGTCGATGATGGTGATCTCAAGGTTGTCAATGTAGAAATCCTCAATGCCCGTACCGTCAGCGCACTCGAAGTACATCTGCGGAGTGGTTCCGAGATTCTCGGGATCGAAGTCAAGATCGGTCGGGAAGAAGACATCGCCTTCACCGTGTACCCACTGACCGTTCGAGGAAACAACCACGATACGGTTGTAAGCCGGATACAGCATGGTAACCTTGCCCTTAGCGTTGCGGCCCTGGAACTTGGTCGTCAGGGAGATGTTCATATCGGTAACATCGGCAGCATCGGACTTGATCATCGCGTCGAAGGAAACGTGGAAGCCCTTACCGAAATACTTCTGGTCGATGTTCAGGGCGATACCGTTCCAGTTGGAAGTACGGCCGGTGCAGGCAAGTGCGTTGGTGCCGTCTTTGCCCTTGCCTTCGCCGAAGTCGGCGATGGCGCTGCCGATACCGCTGAATACCAGATAAGCAAGCGTCGGATCCGCCTGGATCTCAGCCTTGTACTCAGCGTCGTCGATGACCTGGCCGATCGGAGCGGAATCGAAATCACACTTGAAGAAGCAGTTCGGGTCCGGAGTCGGGATCGGGCTAGGGGTAGGCGAAGGGGTAGGCGTAGCGGTAGCAGCCGGTGCCTCCGTAGGAGTCGGTGTTGCAGGTACGGACGTCGGATCGGCAGGTGTATCATTCTTGGTCGCATCGCCGCAGGCAGCCAAAATGCCGATCAATAATACCATCGTTAAAAGAAAAATAATCTTCTTCTTCATTTCGTAGTTCCTCCTTGAAATGTGAAAAAAGGGGTCGCACCGCTGCGCGGGCGGCCGTCATGTTGAATGCAGTATATCATTCCGATAAATAAAAGTCAATCTGCCGCAGCCGTGAGTATAGCGAAGTTGCAAAAAATAACGTCTTTTTTTGCGTAAAAAATGCGTTAGCGACTTCGTGATTTTTCGCCGAAAAAATCTCCTTTTCTTGACATTTTGCGAAGTAACGCATAGAATGACAATGCGATAATATGAGTTTTTGCGCCCTTTCGGAGGAGAACGGACATGTGGCATTTTACGAAGATGCACGGATGCGGCAACGATTACGTATATTTTGACTGCACGAAGGAGATGCTGCCGGACGCTTCGGCGGCCGCCGTCGCGATGAGCGACCGAAACACCGGGATCGGCGGTGACGGCATCATTTTGATCAAAAAGAGCGACGTTGCCGACTTCTATATGGAAATGTACAACTTAGACGGAAGCCAGGGACGGATGTGCGGCAACGGGATCCGCTGCGTCGGCAAATTCGTCTACGACAAGCACCTTACGGACAAGACGGACATCACCGTCGAGACGCTCTCGGGGATCAAGAAGCTGAATCTCCGCGTCCGCGACGGCGAGGTTTACGAAGTGCGCGTCGACATGGGGCATCCGTCGGTAGACCCCGCGGTGATCCCGCTGGTGTCGGAGGAGCCCGCGATCGGACGGGAGTTCACGGTGGGCGGAAGCCGTTTTACGATGACTGCGGTTTCCATGGGAAATCCCCACGCGGTGATGCCGGTCGAGAGCACGGCGGACGCCGAGGTGGAGCGCATCGGAAAGCTCGTTGAGCATCACGAGATCTTTCCCGAGGGTGTCAACACCGAATTTGTCGAAGTATTAAACCGCGGAGAGGTCAATATGCGCGTGTGGGAGCGCGGCTCCGGCGAGACGAAAGCCTGCGGCACGGGCGCGTGCGCGACCGCATACGCCTGCGGCCTGTTGGGGCTCACGGACGACGCGGTGACCGTTCACCTGCTCGGGGGAGACCTCTTCATCGAGTACGACCGCGCCACGGACACGGTGTACATGACCGGCCCCGCGGTGACGGTTTTCGAAGGGTGCATTGCCTGGCCGCCGAAGGCCTGAAGCGGCGGATGTCCGCTGCTGTCATGAGGATATGACTATGTTGAGAAACAGGGAAAGAAGACGACAATGCGCGATCCTGCTGACAGTCGTTCTGCTGGCAGCTATGTTTGCGTTGCCTTCGAGGATGGCCGCGTACGCGTATGCGAGAGCGGCAGCCGATACGGACACGAAAGCCGGAAGCGGCACGCCGAGCCCGAAAGCGGGAGATGCGACCGGTTCGCCGAGCCCCGCAGCGGGTGATGTGTCCGGTTCACCGAGTCCGTCCGCGGAAAATGTGTC
>JBGUPV010000009.1:0-3982 GCA_045130455.1 Lachnospiraceae bacterium
GCGGAGACGCTCGGGTATGAGTTCAGTCATGAGTATCCGGCGTATGAGGTCGGCAGGGAGCATAGGACACATTAACAGGCGAACAGAGTTGCATGTTCTACAACGGTAGAACTATAGTGAAAAAAGGAATTGAGAATCGAGCTGAGAAAAATGAGGATCGGACAGCGTATGAAACTGCTGAAGTTGCAGTCTGAACAACAAGAAGGAGGTACGGAAAATGCAGGTGCGCAAGTACACAAAGAATGATCTTCCGGATATGATCCGAATCTGGAACGAGGTTGTTGAGGAGGGAGTTGCTTTCCCGCAGGAGGAGACACTTGACGGGGAGAGCGGCGAAGCATTTTTCGCATCCCAGAGCTACACCGGCGTTGCAGAGGAGGACGGTAAAGTCTATGGATTGTATATCCTTCACCCGAACAATATCGGCCGCTGCGGGCACATCTGCAACGCAAGTTATGCGGTGTCGTCGGAGGCGCGCGGGTGCCATATCGGCGAGATGCTGGTGAAGGATTGTCTGCGGACGGGCCGGGAGCTCGGCTTTCGTGTGCTGCAGTTCAATGCAGTTGTGGAGAGCAACGTGCACGCAAGGCTTCTGTACGAGCGGCTCGGCTTTGTGCAGCTCGGGACGATCCCGGGCGGCTTCCGCATGAAGGACGGGCACTACGAGAACATTTGCCCGTATTACCATGAGTTGTAAGAGCGGCAGCGCTTTAGGCCCGGATAAGGGCTTTTTCGGAGGGACTATGCTTCGGATTGAGAAACTCGGCGAGAGCAATGTTGAACGATATCTTCGTTACCTGCACGAGGCGATGGCGCTGGAGCAGCAGATGATGACGGCGGAGGCGGTGGACGAGGAAGGCATCCGCGCGAGGGTTCGGGATGCATTTTACGAAAAGACAACGTCACTGCTTGCAATCGAGGGCGAGGAGGTTGTAGGGCGCATCGAATACTACTTCTACGGCTGCCTGCAGGACGGTTATCGGATGGCGTATGTGGACTGGGTCTACGTGCTTCCGAAGGCGCGCCACAAGGGTGTTGCGCAGGCGTTGTTCCGTCAGATGAAGGAGGATTGCGAGCGCAATGGGATCAACCAGTATTACCTGATCCGGGCGACAAATCCGGAGGCTGACCGTTTCTATCATGCGTTTGAGGGCGCGGAGCTACAGGAAGTGCCGCTTTTGCGCAGGTATTTGAAGGATCAATCATAAAATGAAAGATTGAGGATTTAGCTATGACAGTATATTATGATGACGGTACTATCAAGATCCGCAGCATGACCGAGGCGGACGCGAAGGTGATATTTGACACGTATAACTCGTACGGATGGCATCCGCAGATGGAGACGTACGAAGGGTACCTTCGGGAGCAGGAAGCAGGCGAGCGCCTGGTGTTCATTCCGGAGTACAAGGGCGAGGTCGCCGGCATTTGCACGCTGGTGCTTCATCCAACGGAGGGGCCGTTTGCAGGCAACGGCTGGCCGGAGATCGTGGATCTGTGCGTGTTCTTCCACATCCACAACGCCGGCATCGGCAACAAGCTTCTGGACGTTGCGGAAGGCGAGGCGGCGAAGATTACGGACCATGTGTTCCTCGCGGTCGGCGTGCACTCCGGCTACGGTCCGGCGCAGCGCATCTACGTGAAGCGCGGCTACATTCCGGACGGCAGCGGCGTGTGGTATCAGGGAAAGCAGCTTGGGCAGTACGAGCCCTGTGTCAATGACGACGATCTGCTGCTGTTCCTGGCGAAGAAATTGCGATAAAGAGCGGGGAAAATACTTCATTTTCCGTGAAGGAGGCAGAATATGGAACTGTGGGATCTGTTTGACAGCGAGAGAAAACCCCTCGGGCGCACGCACGTGCGCGGCGAGGCATTCGGCGAGGGCGAGTACTACGTGTGCGTCGAGGCATGGATCCGGAATTCGAAAGGTGAGTTTTTGATCCAGAAGCGTCACCCGAACAAGAAGGCCGGCAATCTGTGGGAGTTCGTGGGCGGCGGAACGCTCGCGGGCGAGACCACGCTGCAGTCGGCTGTCCGCGAGGTCGCGGAGGAGACCGGCATCGAGGCGAAAGCACATGAGTTCACGTTCTTCGCGACGTATCAGCGCAAAAACTTTTTCCAGGATCTGTATCTGCTGCGCAGGGATGTTGACATCGACGACATCGTGCTTCAGCCCGAGGAGGCGATCGACGCGCGCTGGGCAACGGAGGAGGATATCCTTCAGCTGATCGCGGACCAGCAGTTTGTATACACTGTCGGACTCCGGTTTGAGAAGTACCGGGATGAGGTCCGCCTGCTGCCGGAGAAGCCCACGTTTTACGATGTGAGCGACCTGAAAACGGACGAGATCTTCCTGCGGCTGGCGCGTCTTTGCGAGGCGCAGCCGGAGAAGCAGTGGGTGCCGGCGTATCATTTTGACATCTGCCTTTCGGACGGAACGAAGATCGGAAAATGCGACCTGCGCATCGGGCACAATGACAAGCTTTATATCGGCGGCAATATCGGCTACGGGATCGACGAGCCGTACCGTGGACATCACTATGCGGCGAAGGCGTGTGAGCTGTTGCTCCGCCAGGCGCGGAAACACGGCCTTACGTACGTGCTCATCACCTGCACTCCGACGAATGATGCGTCCGCGCGAACCTGTGAGCTGGCCGGCGGAACATACCTGGAGACCGCGGACATCCCCGAGGATCACGACATGTACGAAAGAGGCGAGCGGCAGGTGAAGGTGTATCGGATCAAACTGTAGACATTGCCTGTTCTTCGGAAAATATGACGGAACCTTACAGGAGGGATGAACGATGAAGTACGACTGGATTGACAGCTATCTGATGGAGAAGACCGGCGTGACTCAGGATTTTCAGGAGGAGTGGAACTGGATCCGTTACCATATCGGTGGGAAAATGTTCGCCGCCGTGTGCAACGATGATGACAACAATCCATACTACATCACGCTCAAGCTGGAGCCGCTGGAGGGCGAATTCCTGCGCAGGGAGTACGAGGATATCATCCCCGGGTACTACATGAACAAGGTGCACTGGAACTCGGTGAAGGTGAGCGGAAACGTGCCGGACGATGTAGTCAGGGATATGCTCGACCATGCGTATGATGTTGTGCTCCGAAGCTTCAGTAAGAAAAAACAGAAAGAAATCCTGGAAAGTAACGATGAATGATCTGATCGGTTGCTGTTTTGAGGCGGCCGATTAGGAAGTTCCCCGTGACCGGAGATGCCGGCTGCGGGGAGCTTTTTTGTTGTCGGGATAAGATATTTTCCTTGCTATGGAAGGGCTTTTCGGTATAATGAAATGGGGGGTGATCGTATGGGGTTCGGTAAGATTCCGGATGTATTGAAAAAACATATTCTGATCGAGTATCTCGGCGGGATGGCAGCGTGTCTGATCCTGTTCTCGGTGGCATTTGCCGTTTACCGAAGACGGCGGGAGCGGGCAGCTTCGGAAAATGCCCGCGAGAAGATCGACCGTGCCTGGAGAATTGCAGCAGCCGTTATCGCGGCACTGATCTTTGTCGGGTATCCGGTGTGGATCTTCATTGCGTGCAGGCAGGAGATCGGAGAACTGCGGCCGGCATTGTGGAAGATCCTTGTGAACACGATGATCGCGGCACCGGCAGCGGTCGTGGTGTTGTTCTTCTTACTGGGAAACCGGATCGACGGCTGGTTAACGCACCGTCAGTACCGCAATGTTGCGAAGTCTATCCCTGCGGACAGCCGGAAGTTCCGGTCGGCCGCGGACTTTTGCGCGGACTTGAAATCCAGAGGGTTATTTTTCGGAGAGAAAGACAGGCTGCTTCTGAAGCGGATGAACAGTCGATACTCCGATGCTTCGAACGGGGATCCTGCCGGAGTTTACACGGAAGCGACCGTGATGCCGCTGACGGAGAAGGAGTTCCGCGACAGTCCGGACTGCAACGAGGTGCTGTCTCCGGATTCGACCGAGCCGCATCCCGCATACGTGTACAATGC
>JBGUPV010000010.1:0-3624 GCA_045130455.1 Lachnospiraceae bacterium
CCGAGAATCAGAAGAAACTCGAAGAGATGATGCGCAGGATGAATTCCTGTTGGTGCTTCGAATACTCCACCGGCGGGATGATGTTCCGTTCCGGCGTGACGTACCGCGCTTGGAAGGACGAGGACAGGACATATGTCCAGGTGCGCCTATCCGGCGTCGACCTTAAGGATGCGCCGGTGTTCGAGGCCGGAAGCGATTTTGTCGACCGATTGGAAATGATCCTGAACACCTGTGATGCGGATGCGTGGAACGGCTTCAGCGGTCACGCTGAAGGTGTGATGGACGGCGACAGTTTTTCCTTCCGCTTTCAGGACGGAAAAGAGCGCAGGATCAGTGCCGGGGGCTATATGTCGTGGCCTCAGGGCTTCCGGGCTGCAAGCGCATTGTGGGGTGCGCTATTTTACGAAGAGTACGACAGACATTTTCCGAATTACTATCGTAGGCTGCAGGACTATATCCGGAATACGGTCTACCCTCAGTACGGAAAATGCGATTTTGTGACGTATCAGGTTAACTATATTGCTAACGACGATGGTTCTTTCAGGTACGGCGAAAGCAGCATGAAGGAAGGGATCATCACGTACCGGGCAGGGCATTATACCCGGCCGAAGGCAAATGATGAGTCGGACAACAAATGGATCGAAGTACTTTTGGTGCGCTCCGTGAAGAAGCCTACGGAGACGAACCAGGAGATCAACAAGACCGGCCTTTTGCTTGAAGTGTATCGTTCAGACGAGGAAGGTGTCCGCAAGATTACGGAATTGCCTGTGTTTGAAGAGGTTTCCATCTCGGATGAGGGCGAGGCCACGATATTCACAAAAGAGTTCGACGGTCGAACGATGATCGGGATCTATCGGAAGATCAAGCGTTATTTCGGAATGCCGTACAAGGAGCTGTATTTCGCGGCCGGGTATTTTGACGGCGCGGAGTTTATTGTCTCCGATCAGCGGAGTATCGTGACCGGTGTGAAGGAGCCCTGTTACGGGGATTCGGATATCGCGCAGATCTGTGAGGTCATGGAGAAGATCGGACTTACGGAGACAGCGGAAAAGTTCCGTGAGCAGAAGCAGGATTTTACGATCACGGAGCCATACGCAAAGCTTGTCAGGGTTGACTGGTTCAACAATTCGGACGGCGACTTCGCGGAAGCAAGGAAAAAGACCGAACCCGGTCAGAATATCGCGGGATACGGTGTTCGGATCTTGATCTCAGCGATGGAGATTAATTTCGGGTAAATGAATATGAGTGAAAAGTTGAAGATTGTTGTAATGGAGCGGGACACGCTGGGCGATGATGTTTCGCTTGAGGCGTTATCGAAGTTCGGTGACGTCGTGTGCTACCATAAGTCGGAGCCCTCGGAAAATGTTGCCCGCGCAAAGGATGCGGACATTCTGATCGTCAATAAGATCCCGATGAACGCGGCGACCCTTGATGACGCGAAGGATCTCAAACTGATCTGTCTGACGGCTACCGGGACGAACAATGTGGATTTCGCGTACACAAACGCGCGCGGCATCACCGTATGTAATGTCAAAGGGTACTCGACGGACAGTGTCGTGCAGCATACGTTCGCTCTGTTGTTCTACGTTTATGAGAAACTTGCGTACTATGATGCTTTCGTGAAGAGCGGAGAGTATTCGCGCAATGACATCTTCAGTCATTTTACGAAGCCGTTCCGTGAACTTGCGGGAAAGACCTGGGGAATCATCGGTCTCGGCGCGATCGGCACAAAGGTCGGTGAGATCGCCGAGGCGTTCGGCTGCAAGGTCGTGTATTACAGCACGAGCGGAGTGCATCACACGGATCGCTTCCCGGAGCGAAGCCTTGCGGAGTTGCTTGCGGAATCGGATATCGTGTCCGTGCATTGTCCGCTGACTCCCGCGACGGAAAAACTGATCGGACGGGATCAGCTCGCAGCGATGAAAAAGGACGCGGTCCTTTTGAATCTCGGCCGCGGCCCGATCATTGACGAGGAAGCGCTTGCATGGGCGCTGACGAACGACGAGATCGGCGGCGCGGGACTTGACGTGCTTGTGAAGGAGCCGATGGATCCGGAGAGTCCGCTGTTACCGATCAAAGATTCGACGAAACTTGTGATCACGCCCCACATTGCCTGGGCAACCGTCGAGGCGAGAACAAGGTGCGTGGGTGAGACAGCGGAGAATGTGAGGGCTTATCTTGCAGGGGAGCCGAGAAATGTGGTAAGATAGGTTCAGTTTGTGGGGATAGTTTTGGGGAGAACATGAGAGAGCAAGTTAAAATCAGAACTATGAGTATGGGAAAGCCGCGCACAAAACGGTCCGTTTTGTGTGCGCTTTTTGTTTTGTTTGTGCTCTTTCTTTCTGCCTGCGGAAAGCCGTTACCGCAGGACGAGGTGATCTTGCCGTGTATGATCCCGGACGGCCTGTACGTGAGTAAGGGGGGCGGCGCGGAAACGATTGAAGTCAGAGGCGACAGAGTCATCGTGAAGAATCTTCCGATAGAGGCAGAAATGGCGGAGTATTACGCTCCGATGATCACGCAGTTCGACTATGATTACTATCGGATGCTCGGATACCGCTATTCCGAGGAGGAGTCCGAGGAGCTGCTGGCGTTTTATAAGGACTATTTCAGCTCTTATGACAGTAACGGGGAATGGGAATTGACGGAAACGAATCTCGGATCGACGGAGGATCGTCAATTACGTTTTGTAGCTACGATACGCAGAGACTGGGAGAAGCCTAAAGATACATCACCGAACTATGTGAGGATCAATGTGTACTACGATTACGGGAGCGCTGTATTTTCTCTCGGTATGTTCGAGTTCATTCCGCAGGAACTTGTGGAATGAAGGAATGACTGATCGTTTGGTATTATTTTCCGACAAAGGTTAAGCGAGGAGAGAAAAATGAGTTTACTGGAGTGCAGGGGTGTCACCAGAATATTTGATCCGGGATCGGCAGCGATCAAGGCGCTGTCCGATGTCAGCATGTCTGTTGAAGAAGGAGAGTTTGTTGCAATCGTCGGACGTTCCGGAAGCGGAAAATCAACGCTCTTAAATGTCCTCGGAATGCTGGATGCACCCGACGAGGGCGAGGTTTTGTTTGAGGGCGCTGATGTTCGGAAAATGAGCGAAAAAGAGAAATCCTCGCTTCGAAACAAAAGCTTCGGTTATGTGTTTCAGTCTTTCTTTCTGGAGCCGGAGTACACTGTATATGAGAATGTGGAGATGCCGTTGGTGATCGCCGGCGTTAAAGCTTCCGAGCGAGGGGAGAGTGTGAATAAACTGATCGGACTTGTCGGATTGACGGATTGGGCAGACCGGAAGACAAAGAAACTCTCCGGCGGCGAAAAGCAAAGGACCTGTATCGCCAGAGCGCTTGCTTGTAAGCCTGCGATCGTTCTTGCGGATGAGCCCTGCGGAAACCTGGATTCTGCCAATTCCGCTGAGATCATGAAGCTGTTTCGCGTCATTGCGGAGCAGGGAAGCGCTGTACTGATGGTCACGCACAATGAGGACGATGCCGCGAAAGCGGATCGGATCCTGTACATGAAAGACGGGTGTCTCAGCGATGAAAGACAATAAGTATCTGCATTTTCTGAAAACTGAAATGCGGACGCAGAAAACGACGTTGCTGATCTATA
>JBGUPV010000011.1:0-4494 GCA_045130455.1 Lachnospiraceae bacterium
AGAAGGACATAGAATTCCTCAACGTCAATGCTCTCCTTTTGGGAGTCAGCCAGCACGATCCGGAAGCGGTCGCGCAAAAGCTCACGCTCTCTGGTGTTCAACAGTTCGCTTGTATTCGTCGCTCCCGGAACAACGCCGTCGTTCATGCCGAGGAAATACAGATTGCGGACCGACGAGATGCGCGAGCGCTTACGGTCACCGATCAGAACACTGTCCGCCTGCGGCGGGATCACGCCGAGCCGAAGTTCGGAAAATCCGGTCTCCATCAATTCCGCGTAGTTGCGCAGGGAGATCGACTCCTGCGGGAGAAGCTCATGCAAATGCTCAAGAAGCTCCATCAAAGCGCGGTACACGGACGCGTATTCCCGCGACCTGCGAAGATGCCACGGAACAGGCTCCGTCTCCAGCTCCTCCGAGATCGCAAGAAGTTTATGATAAATGTCCTGACTCTCAAGAAATTCATACAACGCTTCGGTTTTTGCGCCGACACCGGTCTTCGGGTCCAGCAAAACCTGCGCGAGCGGCGCGACCGTTGCATACACTTTCTTTGCGAGCACAATGCAGTCCTCGGCCGCGGTGACACGCTTTCCGCCGTAGTCCCCGCTCAGACCGCGCTCCCAACGATACATCCCGCGCACACCGCGGGCGATCAGGAAATTCTCAAGATAATCCAGTTTTTCCGTATCGATACTCTGCAGAGGATTGCGCAGCCACCGCATCACGCATTCCGGCTCCATGTTGCTTCCGAGCATCTCAAACAGGCTCCGGACATAGTCGATCAGACAATTGTCCCGAACCTCGGAAGTTCGATCGATAAAGAACGGAATGTGTGCTTCCGCGAACTGTCTGCGGAGTTCCTCCGAATACGCATCCACATCGCCGCAGACAACGCACATATCGCCGTACTTCTGTCCCTTCTTTCTCACTTTAAAGGCGATGTCACTGACGACGCGCCGCACTTCCTCGCGCATATCCGGCGAGGACATCAGCCGTATGGAGGAAGGATTGCGATCCTGTGCAGTGCGCACGCCTCTTCGGAACAGTGAATCTGACAGATAGAGAAGCGAAGCCTCGCGCTCGCCGGGCTCCTCCGCCGTAATGATCGGCGGCTCCGTACGATGCCCTGTTTCCTGGGCGATCTGCATCATCATGTCCATCGTCTCGCGGCTCATGCGGAAACACTGCGTCCCCCTGGACGCGTCCCGATCCGTTTCCTCCGGATCGATCGTGACCGTCATCACGACGTCGCGGCATACTTTCATCAATTCCCGCACCAGATTATATTGTGTCGGCGTAAAGCCGGTATATCCGTCAAAGTACAACACACTTCCCTGCAGCCGCTTCGATTCCCTGACAAGCGGACACATGGCGTTGTATATATCTTCTTCGGTAATGTGAGTGTCCCCGCAGCTCTCACGGAAGGAACGAAGGATCTGCGACAGTTCCCCGAGTTTGTCCGAGAGCATTCGTTCCTCGGTCTTCGCCGCTACATCCGCAAGCATGTCCGCGTCGACTTCATACCGCACGAACTCCGAGATCAGCGACATGATCTCATTGGCGAACCCCGGCCGCATCACCTTGCTTCCGAATGTCGGCAGCAAAGCGGCGTCCTCGATCATCCGATGAACAAGGATCAGTGTCTTGCCGATATCATCCAGGACCGCGGGAATACGCTGTCCGAGTTCATCCTGAAGGCGGTGTGTCAGGCGGCGGAAACTCACGACGTCAACATCCATCACGCAGCCGCCGGAACTGCCCTCGCAGAGCGACCGTTCCGCCTCGAGTGCAGCCTGCTCGGGGACAAAGAAAAATGTCTCCGCGGGCTCTCCCGTGCGCGGCGCGGCCAGCAGAGAAAGCATGGCTTCTCTGTTCTTCTTCGCCGAATTCCCGATGATGAATCTGAGTGACATTTTGATTCCTCCGATCTATCTCACTGCCCGTACAGGGTTACGTCTTAGTATAGCACAGGATAAAAGAAAAAGCAAACACCTGTTCGAACAGATGTTTGCTTTTTTCAAATTCCGAATGTACCTCAAAAAAGTCCCGGGATGCCGGTTCCGCTTTTTGACTCCTAGCGTTAGCCAGGTGGGTGACCGCACGTGCACTTCTGCCTTCCACTGATCTAAGGAGGCCTGACATCCATACACAGATATAGGAATCCCTTTTAAAGTTTTGTAGGTTCAAAAATGACGGAGGTATCGAACACCCCAGGAAACGTCTATCAAGTGTCTTCCGGTCAATCCGCTTACTGCGCGTTCGCCTTCTCAACCTCAACAACGGACGTCTTCTTCATCGGGATACGGCAGTTCTTGTTGTTGCCGAACTCAACGATGATGATGTCCTGGTCGTCGATCATGTCGATGATCACGCCGTAAAAGCCGGCGGTCGTCAACACACTGTCGCCGATCTCAATCGTCGCAAGAAGCGCCTTCTGCTTCTTCTCCTGATTGGCCTGCGGACGAAACACCATGAAATACATCAGCAGGAACAAAAGAATGATCGGGAGTATCAACACTAAGATATTCCCGCCCGAAGCCTCCGAACCTGCCGTCAGCAAGGGAAAATAACTGAAAACCATCTGATTCTACCTCATTTCTTTCCTTTATCCTACGAAGCCCCCTCCTCGAATCCGGCCAGCTTGTCCTTCTTGTAGGCAGCAAACCGATCCTCCTCAATTGCCTCGCGAATCTCTTCCATCATTCTATTATAAAAACGCAAATTATGCAAGACCATCAGCCGAAGTCCGAGCATTTCTCCCGCGACGAGCAGGTGCCGGATATACGCCCGCGAATGGTTGCGGCACGCCGGGCAGTCGCACCCTTCCTCGATCGGACGATCGTCGGTCTTGTACCGCTCATTTTTCAGATTGAGCCTTCCATGGTTCGTGTACGCATGGCCGTGGCGACCGTTTCTCGTCGGATAGACGCAGTCGAAGAAATCGACACCGCGCTCGACACCCTCGAGAATATTGGCCGGTGTTCCGACGCCCATCAGGTAAACCGGCTTGTCGGCCGGCAGATGCGGAACGACCGCATCCAGGATCCGATACATCTCCTCATGAGATTCACCGACGGCAAGTCCGCCGACAGCATATCCCGGAAGATCCAGTTCGGAGATCCTTTTCGCGTGCTCGATCCGGATATCCTCGTAGATGCCTCCCTGGTTGATACCGAACAGCAGCTGCTGCGGGTTGACGGTATCCGGCAGCGAATTCAGCCGGTTCATCTCCGCCTTGCATCGCTCAAGCCAACGCGTAGTGCGATCCACGGACTGCCGGATATACTCCTTCTCCGCGGTGCTCGGAGGACATTCGTCAAATGCCATCGCGATCGTCGAACCGAGATTCGACTGGATCTGCATGCTTTCCTCCGGTCCCATGAAGATCTTTCGGCCGTCGACATGCGAATTGAAGGAGACGCCCTCCTCCTTGATCTTGCGAAGTTTCGCGAGGGAAAATACCTGAAATCCGCCGGAGTCCGTGAGGATCGGCCGATCCCAGTGCATAAACTTCTGAAGGCCGCCCATCTGACGAACAATGTCGTCGCCCGGACGCACATGCAAGTGGTACGTATTGCACAGTTCCACCTGTGTTCCGATGCCCGCGAGATCCACGGAGGAAACCGCGCCCTTGATCGCCGCGACCGTGCCGACATTCATAAAGACCGGCGTCTGGATCACGCCGTGAACCGTGGTCATCTCCGCGCGCTTGGCCATACCCTCTCTGTGTAATACCCGGTACATCCGAACCTCCGTTAATCGTCCTTCTTCGACTTCATCCAGGCTACAAGGAAAATGATGCCGAACAAATATGCCAATAGTGCACCGACAAAGAAATATGACTTATCCTTGCCGAAGATAAAGATCAGCAGGAAAACAAGACCGACAAGGAAGAACAGTCCGATCAGGCCGACACCGTACGCGAAATCAAGCGCGCCTCTCTGCGGTCTTCTGGATTCCCCGCCGCCCATTCTCGAGAGCTGCGATTCAAACTGTTCAAGCGAAGCGGAGGAAATGCCTCTCGCGTAATAGCGATAGAACTTCTTGACTTCTTCCTGAAGCGCGACATACGGATTGTCCGTCGTCACATCAATGCTGCTGTCGATCTCATCGGCGCAGAACAACTGATAGTTACGCTGGCTCAGATCCGAGAGCACTTTGCTCTGCGAGATGTCCTGCACTTCCGCCTTCTCGACGCCGTACAGAATGTAGTCCCGCATCGCCCGGAACGCATCCGTAACGAAGGGATACCCCTTCTCGTTCTCCCCGGCTTCATAGCATTTTGCTGCATTGATGCATGAATAATACAGATCATCAAACTGCTTTACCGGCAGAAACTCCTCTTCATACCCCATAGTCTTCCCCTTTCTTTCCGTCCCACACGGAAAATAAACCCAATAGAAAAAAGTAAAGGTCAATGCGGAAGCATTGACCTTTACAACAGGGGCAGTAGGATTCGAACCCACGACCCGCGGTTTTGGAGACCGATATTCTACC
>JBGUPV010000012.1:0-6952 GCA_045130455.1 Lachnospiraceae bacterium
CGCTTCCGTCTCCGCGGGCGCCGACAACAACGTCACCCTCTCTGCGCAGCTCGAACATCTCCTCGACATTGACCAGCTTGCCGTTCTCGACATTGCAGGCACCGCGGGTCACTTTGCCGTTGTCACTCAGCGTATTGCCGAGCACGAAACCGGCCATGCAGAAATGCGCCTTGCTGTCCGCGGGCAGGCTCACGAGATAGTCGTGGATCGCGCGAAATGCCTCTTTGCCGTAGTAGTCGTCCGCGTTGATCACAAGGAACGGATCCTTGACCGTGCCGAGGCAGGAAAGGATCGCGTGACCGGTTCCCCACGGCTTGCCGCGGCCCTCGGGCACCGAGTATCCCTCCGGAATGCTCGTCAACTCCTGATAAACGTACGAAACCGGAATGTAGCGCTCGATGCGGTTGCCGATGATGCGGCGGAACTCCGACTCGATGTCTCTGCGGATGATGAACACCACCTTGTCAAAGCCCGCTTCCTTTGCCGCGTAGATGGAGTAATCCATGATGATCTCTCCGCTCGGGCCGACCTGCGCGAGCTGCTTGATACCGCCTCCGAAGCGGCTTCCCATACCTGCTGCCATGATAACCAATGCTGTTTCCATAGTTCCCCTTTCACTCTTCCGAGTTTTTCTCTTCTTTCTCTTTCGGGCCGTCGCCGGCCCGTTGTTTATATTGCATTTTTCGAATGCCATATTGAGAATCCTCCGGACCCGCGTCAGAACACCTGCTCGCGGATCATGCGGCACAGTCCGGTGTAGCGTTTGAGCTCATCGACGTTGTTCACCATACTGTTCACCGTCGCCTCGCTACCTAAGATCGTGACGCACCGGACCGCCCGCGTCACGCCCGTGTAGAGAAGGTTGCGCGTCATCAGCACGCGCGGAGCCGACAGCAGCGGCATGACCACCGCCGGATACTCGCTGCCCTGCGCCTTGTGGATGGTCACCGCGTACGCGTGCTCCAGATCGTCGAGGTCGCTGAACAGGTAGTTCACCACGCGGTCCTCGTCGAATACGATCTCCATCTCCTCGGCAAACGGGATGATCCTCCGGATGATGCCGATGTCCCCGTTAAATACGCCGGA
Organism: Lachnospiraceae bacterium; assembly: GCA_045130455.1. Taxonomy (GTDB): domain Bacteria; phylum Bacillota; class Clostridia; order Lachnospirales; family Lachnospiraceae; genus ISDg. Next base: position 1,087 of record JBGUPV010000012.1, read on the forward strand.
GCCCGCTTCCAGGAGCGTGTTGGACGGCGTCCGGATCTCCCACTCGAGATCGTAGTTGTTGCGGATCTGCATGACCTTGTCGCCCTCGCGGAAGATCACGCCGTGGGCCTCGCGCTCGACCTTGTCGGCCCGCGGAGGATTGAGCGCCTCCTGCAGCAGGACGTTCAGACTCTCGACTCCGAGTTCGCCCTTGCGCATCGGCGTCAGCACCTGAATGTCATAGGGCTCTGCCGAGACGTATTTGGGAAGTTTGTCCCGCACGAGCGTCACGATCAGCCCGCGGATGACCGCCGCGTCGTTCCGCTGCATGAGGAAGAAATCGCGGCTCTCCTTGCGGAACTCGGGGAGTTTGCCCTCGTTGATGCGGTGCGCGTTGATCACGATGTCGCTCTGTTCCGCCTGGCGGAAGATCCGTGTGAGCTGTACCGAGGAAAATGCGCCGCTCTGCAGCAGGTCCGCGAGCACGTTGCCGGGACCGACGCTGGGAAGCTGGCTGGCATCGCCCACCAGGATCAGCCGCGTCACGCCGGGCTTGATCGCCCGAAGCAGCGCATGCATCAAAAACATATCCACCATCGAGGTCTCATCGATCACGACCGCGTCCGCTTCCAAAGGATTTTCCTCATTCCTGCCGAACCGCTGATTGCCCGCAGCCGTCTCGTCGTCATCGCCGCGCTTAACCTCGAGAAGCCGGTGGATCGTCGCCGCGTCGCGGCCGGTCGCCTCCGACATTCGCTTGGCCGCGCGCCCCGTGGGAGCCGCGAGCACGACTTCCTTGCCGGACTGTTCCAAAACGCGGATGATCGCGTTGATGATCGTCGTCTTGCCGGTGCCGGGACCGCCGGTCAGAAGAAACACGCCGTGCCGCACCGCCTCGCGGATCGCGCCGGCCTGAATCTCGTCAAATTCGATCTCCTGCTCCGCCTGGATCCGGTCGATCACATTCTGCACCAGCCACTCGTCGCAGATACACGGAACATCGAGGTCAAGGAGCATACGTGCCGTCGTACTCTCCACCGCATAGGCGACCGCAGCGTAGATCTGCTGTTCGTCCGTCTCAGGGTCGCGCACAACACGGAGCTTTCGGTCCATCACAAGCGAGTTGATCGCGAGAGAAACCATGTCCTCGTCCGCGCCCGGCAGATACTCCTTCAGATGTGAAAGAAGCGACCCTTCCGGAAGGTACGCGTGCCCGCGGGCCATGGCCGTCTGCAGGACGTACAGGATGCACGCCCGCACGCGCGTCTCGGAGTCGTCAAATCCGCCGATCCGCGAGGCGATCTCGTCTGCCGTCTTGAAGCCGACGCCCGGGATATCCTCGGCGATCCGGTAGGGATTCTCGCGCATGTACGTCTCTGTCTTCGAGCCGTATTTTGCGTAGATCTTGCTTGCAAGGCTTAAGTTGATCCCGAACCGTTGCAGGAAGAGGATCACGCGCTGTGAGTCCTTCTTCTCGATATACTGCTCATGAATGCTCATCGCCATCCGCTCGCTGATGCCGCGGATCTCCGCCAGCCGCTCGGGCTCACGCTCGATGATACGGAACGTGTCCTCGCCGAAGGCCTTCACGATCTTCATCGCGAGGACGATGCCGACGCCCTTGATCGCGCCGGATCCGAGATACCGCTCGATGCTCTCGGTCTCCTGGGGCGTGAGGATCTCAACCGTCTCGACCTTGAACTGCCGCCCGTACATCTCGTGGCGCGTCCACTCCCCTTCGACCGCAATGCTCTCTCCCACGTCAATAAAAGGGAAGTTGCCTACACAGGTAAGCTCTTCCCCATCCGGCTTCGTGCCCAGAGTCAGGACCGTATAACTGGTCGTCGGGCTCCGATATATGATGCTGTTGACATAGCCTTCACAGCGTTCCATATTCCGCTCCGTTATTGCGCGGGTTTCTTCCGCCAGCTCATCATCTCAATATAGCGGCCGGTGCCCATTGCAACGCAGCGCATGGGGTTCTCCGCCGTCATCGTGTGAATTCCCGTCTTCTCCTCGATCAGATCCTCAAGACCGTACAAAAGCGCACCGCCACCGGTCAGAACGATACCGCGGTTGGCGATGTCCGCCGCAAGCTCGGGCGGCGTCATCTCAAGTGCGTCGTGGATCGCGCTGATGATCTGCGAGGTCGCCTCGCGGAGTGCCTCCTCGGTCTCCTCCGAAGTGAGGGAGATCGTCTTCGGAAGACCGGTTACAAGGTTGCGGCCGCGCACCTCCATCGACAGCGTCTCCGGACGCGCATAGCAGGCACCGATCTTGATCTTGATCTCCTCGGCCGTACGGTCACCGATCATGAGATTGTGTTTCTTACGCATGTATTTGACGATCGCCTCATCGAAATCGTCGCCGGCCACCTTGACCGAAGTGCTGACAACCGCGCCGCCGAGGGACGTCACGGCGATGTCCGTCGTGCCGCCGCCGATGTCGACGACCATGTTGCCGCAGGGCTTGCCGATATCGATCCCGGCACCGATGGCAGCCGCGATCGGCTCCTCGATGACATGCACCGCGCGGGCGCCCGCCTCATAGGTGGCATCCTCAACCGCACGCTTCTCAACCTCCGTCGCGCTGCTGGGAACGCAGACGCAGACGACCGGCTTGCGGAAACGTCTCCGGCCGATGGACTTCTGGATAAAATACTTGATCATTCGCTCAGTGACGGAATAATCCGAGATCACGCCCTGCTTCAGCGGGCGTACGGCCACGATGTTTCCGGGGGTACGGCCGAGCATCTGGCGCGCCTCCTCGCCGATGGCCTTGATGCGCGAAGTGTCACGGCTGTAGGCAACGACGGACGGCTCTTCGAGCACGACACCTTTGCCCTTGAGGTAGATGAGCACGTTGGCCGTGCCAAGATCGATTCCGAGTACTGTATGTAATCCAAACATGGTTGAATACCTTTCTATCGACGACCTGCTTCAACGCAGGGTCGCACATTGTGAGTATATCATATTTTCCGCGGCAGTGCAACAAAAAAGCCCCCGTTCGGAAAATGCGGCATTGCTTTTGTCACTCCCTGCGGGTATACTGACAGAAAGGGGTTGTACGGCGTCCGGCGGGCATTTTCCGAGGCGCTGTTTTGCCCGGAGCGCTCCGGGCAGAAAAGGGGAATCGTATGGTTACTGTATCGGGACAGTCAATTCACCGCCGGCTGGCGATCGGGCGGCTGCAGATCCTCTCTCGGGAGCATCCGCAGTTGATGCGGACGACGGCCGCGGATCCGCAGGCGGAACTTGCCGCCTACCGCGCGGCGCGCGCCCAGGTGGCGGAGCAGCTTCATGCGCTCTACCGCGAGTCCGTGCCCAAGGTCGGCGAACTGCTTGCACATACATTTGAGATTCACGCGATGATGGTTGAGGACGAGGCGTTCACCGGCATGGCCGAGAGCATGATCCTCAACGAGAAGGTGACGGCGGCCTATGCGGTCGAGTCCACCGGGCGGCACTACGCGCAGATGCTCGAACAGATGGAAGATCCTTATTTTCGGGCGAGAAGCGCGGATATCCGCGAGATCACGGACCGGCTGACGGACAGCCTTCGCGGCGAGCGGCACGAGATCCTTCCGCAGGAGCCGGTCATCCTGATGGCGGAGGATCTGGCACCTGGCGAGACGATGCAGCTCGACCACGACCGCATCCTCGGTCTGGTGACACACCTCGGCTCGGAGAGTTCGCACACCGCCATTCTCGCGCGCACCATGAACCTTCCGGCGCTGGTCGGCATCGCCGTCCGCGAGGAATGGGACGGGCACACCGCGGTCCTCGACGGCGAGCGCGGGCTTCTGATCGTCGATCCCGACGAGGATACCGTCGCAGAATACCGTCTTCGCCTCCGCCGCATGCAGCGCGAGGAGGAAGCCCTCAGCGAACTGCGCACGCTCCCGAGCGAGACGCGCTCCCACCGCCACGTTCCTCTTCTGGCCAATGTCGGATGCGCCGCGGACGCCGCCATGGCGGCAGAATTCGGTGCCGAGGGCATCGGTCTGTTCCGCAGCGAGTATCTGTGCCTTCGCGGAGGGGAATACCCGAGCGAGGAACAGCAGTTTGAGGCATACAAGAGCACGGTCCTGACAATGCAGGGGCACCCGGTGACCATCCGCACGTTTGACCTCGGTGCGGAGAAACGCGCCGCCTATCTGAGCCTCCCTCAGGAGGACAATCCCGATCTCGGCTTCCGCGCCATCCGCATCAGCCTCGCGGAGGAGGAGCCGTTTCGCGCGCAACTGCGCGCCGTTCTCCGGGCCGGCGCCTGGGGCGAGGTCCGAGTCCTCTACCCAATGATCTCCGCGGAGTGGGAGCTTCGCCGTGTGACGGACATTTTCCGCGAGGAACGCGAGCGTCTGCTCGCGGCGGGCGAGCAGATCGGCGACGTCGCGCAGGGCATCATGATCGAGACGCCGGCAGCGGCGATCCTCAGCGACAGGCTCGCAAAATACGTGGATTTCTTCAGCATCGGCACCAACGATCTGACCCAGTACCTTCTGGCGGCCGACCGGCGGAACCTCTCCGTCGCGCCGTACTATGACGCGCACCACGAGGCTGTGTGGCGCACCATCCGTGAGGTCGTCAAAACAGCCCACGAGGCCGGCATCACCGTCGGCGTATGCGGCGAGCTTGCATCCGACGTCACCGCGACCGCACAGCTGATCTCCCTCGGCGTCGATACCCTCTCCGTTGCCCCCGGAAGCCTGCTCACGGTCAAGTCCGCCGTGCGTAACTGTGACTGAGAAAGCCCGAAAATACAGGCAGTACCGCATTTTCCGCCCGGTTGTCTAACAACAACCCGGAAAATGTGCAAAGAAACGATAAAAAGTGTCCCTCGTGTGAAAAAAATGTGAAAAAATTACGAAAAAATGAACGTATAAATATTGACGAATCTACTTCTTTATGGTAATTTAGTAAAGCAGTCAGGAAATGCCAAGCAAACAGTTCATCGTGGACTTCTTTGTTTTGAGCAGTTTGCTTTTGTTTCAAAGGACTTTGTTTCCGGAAGAACAAAACAACCGGATGATGCGTATATTTTTTAAGGAGGTACTGGTTCATGACTGGTACAGTTAAGTGGTTCAATGCACAGAAGGGTTACGGTTTCATCAGCAATGAGGAAGGCGGCGAGGACGTATTCGTACATTTCTCCGCTATCCAGGCTGACGGTTACAAGACTCTCGAGGAAGGCCAGAAGGTTTCGTTCGAGACCGAGCAGGATCCTAAGGATTCCAGAAAGCTCAGAGCGATCAACGTTCAGGCACTGTAATTGCGATCATGGAAAAGGCAGGGCTTCGACCCTGCCTTTTTTGTTGCCCGCGTTCGGATTTTGGGCATTGACATTTATCGGCTTTTGACATACAATAAACAACGTTCCGGGGTATTAGCTCAGCTGGGAGAGCGCTAGGTTCGCAATCTAGAGGTCAGGGGTTCGATCCCCCTATGCTCCACTTCTTTCGAAACACCAATAGAATAAGGGATTTTGAGAATTTGCAGAGATGAATCGCAGTCGATTCACCTCTGCTTTTTTGTGTTTTACCATCAATTTTACCATCACGATTGAAACACCTTCAGTCGCCAAAGAAAGGAGCGCCCTTATGTCCCCGTCCCGTAATTGTAGAGTAATCGCTATCGTCAACCAGAAAGGAGGCGTTAACAAGTCTACTCTGTGTGCAAATCTCGCATGTGGGTTGGTCAGAGACAGTTACAAGGCCCTCGTCATCGATATGGATCCACAGGGCACTGGCAGCATGATGCTTGGGATCCGTGAGTTGGATGATCTTCAGCAATCAACGGCAACTGCTCTTTCGCAGGTGATTAACGAGGAATCCCTATCTCTCCCGGAAGCAATTGTAACGACGGCCGAGGGAGCGGATCTGATTCCA
>JBGUPV010000013.1:0-2985 GCA_045130455.1 Lachnospiraceae bacterium
GTCGGGATCTTCATGCCGAGTCTCGCGAGCACGTCCTGCATCGCGCGATCCTCCAACGCCTTCTCGGAGATCTTCGGCTCCACGACAACCTTCTCGCGTTCCTCCTCCGGGATCGGCTTGCCGATACTCTGATACATCCCCTTCAGGATCGCCGAATTGGCATTGTCCTTGCGATCTTCGGAAGTATCTTCCACAAAACTGGATTCAATCATAGCGCTGCCCCCTTCTTTGTAAGCCCCATCTTCCGCGCCGCCCGAAAGGTCGACGTCGGCAACACTCTCATCAATCTTCACAAGCGTCTGCGCCGTGGCCTCCGCCATGCGCTTCGCCAGCTCATCCGCCTCTTCCTCGAGGCTCAGTTCCGGATTGTCAAATCCGTTGCTCCGCATCGTGGTGCGGGAAGGCGAGATTGCCACCGGCTCCACGCGCTGCGAAGAAACCTTGGTAACATTCGGCGGAGCCTCCATTCCCGCAAAGAGAAGCGGGGCTTCCTCCTCATCCTCCACCGCCGCGAGTTCTTCCCTCGCAAGAGGATTCCAGATGCGGTCGTTGATATCCTCATCCGGGATTGCCGTCGTATTCTGCTGACGGCGGATATAATCGGCCTCCTCTTCCAGAGGATTCTCGGCCAGCGCACGCTGCTCCTGTTCCGCCAGGAACTGCGCGATCTGCTCTTCGGTCGGCGCCTCGGAAAATGCGCACACGCCGTTCACCCAGTAGCCTTCCTCCGCATGCCCGTCGGTGTAATACATCTTGCCGTTGCCGTTGGGCATGTCATCGCTCCACTCGCCGTCGTACTCGCGGCCGTCGCCGAAGTACACATGACCGCTGGTCAGATGACCCGCCGTGTAGTAACCCTCGAGGTTGTTGCCGCCGGGAAGCGACTCCTCGCCGTAGCCTTCGTATTTGTCATTCACCCAATCCCCGTCGTAGTACGCCTCGTTGCGGAAGATCAGCTTGCCCTTGCCATGGCGCATACCGTTGCGGAAATCGCCCTTGTAGGACTTGCGGGAGTCGTGCTCGTTGTAGGTAAGCTCGCCCCGGCCGTCCGGAATTCCGTTCTTCGCGTGTCCGACGTAACGACCCTCCGGCAGCGTGATCTCAATATCCGTACCGGCAGCTTCCCGGTTCTGCGTATTCATCTTAAAGCGGCATTTGACGCACAGCCCGTCTCCGCCGGCTCTGTTCTCTTTGCAGATCATACAATACATAAGCTCACTCACCTTTCCTCCAATCATCCGCAATCCCGTAGGGATTACTTTATCTTACCAAATATCGCGAAAAAATTCTACTGCTTCAGCCCAAAAAAAGAAAAAAAAGAACCCCCAAATTCCTTTGGGAGTTCCCGTCAGCTGCCTAGCGGATTTGAACCGCCGACCTCCGCCTTACCAAGGCGACGCTCTACCAGCTGAGCCAAGGCAGCATCACACAACGGCTACTATACCACAGACCCGAAGCAGATGCAAGAACTTTTTTATCTTTTTTCAAGCCCGCGTTCCGCTACTCCGCGTCCTCGATCGAAAGCACCGTCAATTCCGTCCCTTCGACGGAAAATGAGACCTCCGCGTCGCCGTATCGCATACCGTAACGCCTCGCCGGATCATCCTGGTACGCCGGCCGCGGATCCGCCGACAAAACCTTCGCGAGCGCGTCGATCCACGCCTCATCACGCCCTGCGGCGGCCGCCGCTTTGCGCACTTCCTCCGGCACGTTCACCGTGACACGGTCCTTCGCGTGCCCGTCGGCAAATCCTCCCACCGCATCCGGCACGCAGTCCGCATACGGCACGTAAGGCTTGATATCATAGATGGGTGTCCCGTTCATCAGGTCGGCACCCTCGACGATCAGCACCGGTCCCTCCGCGGTCTGCTCCGTGCGGACCAGCCGGACGACAGAAAGTCCCAGCGGATTCGGACGGTACGGCGATCTCGTCGCCCACACGCCGACCCGCGTGTTTCCCCCGAGCTTCGGCGGGCGCACCATCGGGCGATACCCTTCGTCCCTTTGGATCCGGTCGAACTCCCACAAAAGCCACAGGTGCGAAAAACCGTCGATGCCCCGCAGCGCATCCGGATTCCGGTACGCTTTCTCAAACACGATGCGGCTCGTCACCTCCGGGGCGATCCCGCTCTGTCTGGGAATCCCGAAGCGATCCGTATAATCGTTGAAAATGGTGGCTATTTTCCGAATCTCCATCGCAACCTCTTTATTTTCCGGTGCCGCGCTGGCGAACGATCTCATAGGCCAGAACGCCCATGGCGACCGACGCGTTCAGCGAGTCCACGTCGCCCTTCATCGGGATGGACGCCGTCATATCGCACGCCTCCCGCACGAGACGGCTGACACCGCTGCCCTCGTTGCCGATGACAAGACCGATCGGGCCGGTCATGTTCACATGGTACATCACGTCGCCGCTCATGTCCGCGCACACGAACCAGAGTCCTCTCTTCTTGAGGTCCTCCATCGTGCGTACGAGGTTGGTCACCTTCGCAACCGGCGTGTAGTTGATGGCGCCGGCACTCGTTCTCGCGACAACCGCCGTCAGACCGACCGCGCGCCGCTTCGGGATGATGACGCCGTGCGCCCCCGCCTGATTTGCCGTACGGATGATGGCTCCGAGATTGTGCGGATCCTCGATCCCGTCCAGGATGACCAGGAACGGGGCTTCGCCCTTCTTCTCCGCTGCCGCCAGAAGATCCTCGACCTCCGCGTACTCGTACGCCGCTGCCTGCGCGATCACACCCTGGTGTTTCCCCGTGGAGCTCATCTGATCCAGGCGTTCCTTCGTCACGAAATTGATGATGGCGTCGCCCTTCTTCGCCTCGCGGAGGATCGACTGGACAGGGCCGTCCTTGCAGCCGTCCAGCACGTATAATTTGTCGATGGTCTTGCCTGCACGAAATGCCTCGAGCACCGCATTGCGTCCCTCGATCGTAAATTCTTCGTATCGCATACTATGCCTCCCCGTTGTCTTCCGGCGCACCG
>JBGUPV010000014.1:0-24035 GCA_045130455.1 Lachnospiraceae bacterium
TCGCAAAATGTCATAGCATACGATCAGATACGGCACCATATAGAGGAAAAACCACCACGGCTCACCGAAGCTCACGGAACCGTCTGCTTCCGGTCCGAACAACGAATAAGCGACCCGCAGTACTATCATCAATGCGGCCGCGATCAAGATCCGGATCAGGTTTTTCTTCTGCTTTCTGTTCATGAGCATTTTCCTCAGCGTTTAAGCTTCCCGTTTACAGGTTTCCCATCGTTCAAGCTCTCAGTTACGGTTGTTGATCAATTTTCTGTATTTTCCAAAACTCAGTGATCTCAGATAAAGATCTCGCAATCGTCCTCAACCTTCTTGCAGTTCTTGAGAACATCTTTCATGACTGCCGCGACATCCGCACCGTCCTCAAACTCCACATTCATCTTCAGCGCCATGAAGTTCACGACACAATCCTTGACACCGTCCGTCCTTTTTGCAGCCTCTTCCATCTTGTTGGCGCAGTTCGCGCAATCGACTTCGATCTTATAAGACTTTTTCATAATACAACCTCCGCACAATCATTACATATGTTCATTTGTTCATATGTTAATTTGATTATACACGATTGCTTCTGCTTGTCAAGTACTTTTTCAGACCGATATCGGCTGAAAATGTTTCTCAAAGCAAAGGCGTGCTGCGACCGTATCACGATCGAAAGCACGCCTCTGCAACCTCTGAACGAATACAGGATCACTTGATCCTATAATAATGAATCAAACCTTGGTCATCCCGTATACCGAACACGTTATCTCCCCTCCATGAAGCGGAACTGCCCCGAAGGACATCCTTTGCAACTACATTCAGATCCGAATCAAGCAGATCGTAGCTCTTTCCGTCCGGGCTGGCAAGAGAAAAGCCGGAAACACTAAAGCCACTGGCGTCATAGAATTCACCTTCCGTGTATTGATATCTAATATTGATGTAAAGTGTTTTGCCGTCCGTTTTTCTTGCGATCAGATACTTATCGTTATTTTCACAGGTCGAGACATTCTTGAACTTCTTGTAGGTGTGTAACACTCCTACCGATGATCCGCTGTTCGGATCAACAAGACTCATGTTGTCCGTATCGATACACAGCAACGGCTTTTCATCCTTGTCTTCATCTTCTTCTAAAAAGCCGAATTTCAAATAACGATTGTCGGCAATATCATATAGATCTATGTAATCAATCTCTGCAATATCCAGCTCCTCGTGGCATTCAAAGAATTTCTCTCCGTGACCGTCAAAGAGATAAACGGAACAGATCTTGTTCTCATCGACACTTATGAAGTACAGCAGGATGTCATTCTTTTTATACGAATCATACGAAGGCATCGTATTGTATGTGATGAGCATGTTATCTTTGATATACTGTCCCAGATCGACCCTGTTGACTTCTTTTCCGTTGTAATCGTAATACACGATGATCGTCTCGTCGATCAACCGAGTGATGAGCCTATCCGAAATGAACAACATCGGATGGTATACCTTGTCCGAAGGCAGATCTTTAAATTTCAGTTCCTCCATGTAGATCGGTTCGCCCTCCGTCTCACCGCAAACGGAACAAGTCTTGGGCACACCTATGGTGCGCTCGACCCAGGTGTGACCCAGCGGTTCACCGGTCGTTGCGCCGCACATGATGCAGGTCTGCGGCTTTGTACAGGTGGCCTTCGCGTAATCATGTAAGAGAGACAAGCCCTCCTTCTTGCCGCATTTTACACAGTGCTTCGGCTCCGTACACGTCGCGTCCACCCACTCGTGGCTCAGACAGCAGCCTGACAGCATTCCGCCGATAACGATCAGGAAAATGAAACAGATGATCTTTCGCATGTAATACCCCCGAATAAATATAGTAATAACACCTTCTGTTAATTGAGAATATCACAAGAGAACAACGATTACAACAGGAATTACCATTTGACGAAACCGCGGTAACATGATACATTGTTGAAAGATATTACGAAGAACCGTTTCTACGGACTTGGGAGGTTTTCATGAAACTCTGGGGAGGACGTTTTACCAAAGAGGAAAATGCGCTGGTCAACGAGTTTAACGCTTCGCTTCGCTTCGACCGAAGATTCTTCCGACAGGATATCCGCGGCAGCATCGCACATGCCACGATGCTCGGACGTCAGGGAATTCTCACTTCGGAAGAATGTAATTCCATCTGCAGTGAACTGAAGAGGATTCTTACGGAACTTGAGGCAGGAACGCTCGCGTTTGACGAGGAAGCCGAGGATATCCACAGCTTTATCGAGGCGACGCTCACGGAACGCATCGGCGCCGCAGGCAAGAAACTGCACACCGGCCGCTCGAGAAACGACCAGGTTGCTCTGGATATGAAGCTCTATGTGCGTGATGAGATCGACGAGACGAAAGCACTTATTTTCCGTCTCCTAACTACGATCCACGATCTGATGAAGGAGCATGTCGACACGGTAATGCCCGGCTTCACGCATCTTCAGAAGGCACAGCCCATCACGCTTGCGCACCATCTCGGTGCATACATGGAAATGTTCAAGAGAGACTATCAGCGTCTGACGGACGTTCGCACCCGCATGAATCTCTGTCCTCTGGGTTCCGGTGCTATCGCAGGAACGACGTACCCGCTCGATCGCGCTTACACCGCGGAACTGCTTGATTTCGACGGTCCTACCGGCAACAGCATGGACTCCGTTTCCGACCGCGACTATGTCATCGAGTATCTTGACTCCTGCGCGATCATCATGATGCACTTAAGCCGTTTCAGCGAGGAATACATCGTGTGGAACACCGATGAATACCGTTTTATCTCTGTCGATGACGCATACTCCACCGGCAGTTCGATCATGCCGCAGAAGAAAAACCCGGACATCGCGGAATTGATCCGCGGCAAGACCGGCCGTGTCTACGGCGCACTCATGTCGATGCTCACAACGATGAAAGGCCTTCCTCTCGCGTACAATAAGGATATGCAGGAGGACAAGGAACTTACGTTTGATGCGATCGATACCGTCAAAGGCTGCATTACACTTTTCACCGACATGCTCGCAACAACGACTTTCCGCAAGGACCGGATGAAGAAAAGCGCTGCCGGCGGCTTCACCAACGCGACCGACGCTGCTGACTATCTCGTTAACCGCGGCGTCCCGTTCCGTGACGCCCACGGCATCATCGGACAGCTTGTTCTCGCATGCGAGGAAAATAACTGTGCTCTCGATACTCTCCCGCTTTCCGAGTATCAGCGCATCTGCCCTGCCTTCGGCGAGGACGTATACGAAGCGATCAAGCTTGACACCTGCATTGCCAAGAGAAACACCACCGGTGCTCCCGGACCGGACGCGATCGCTGCTGAGATCGCCGCGGACGATGCTTTTCTGAAAAACATTGAATAACGGCTCTGATAGTTTACGAAACAACAAACGGCCGTACAGGACTGATTCCTGCACGGCCGTATTTCTTTAATTCAATTTTATTTCACTGTTACATAAGTATCTCTGGATACCGTTTGATTACCGTTGCTGTCGGTCAGAACGCAACGGAACTTTTTGCCGTTATGGCCCTTCTGCGCGGTAAATGTGAACGTTGCGGTCTTTGCGCTCGCCGCCACACTGTTCTTCCATTTTCCGGTCGCGGTATCCCACACCTGCCACTGATACGACAACGAACCGACACTGTTCGCCTTGATGGACATCTTAACCGTTCCGCCGACGGATACGGTCACATCCTTCGGCTGCGTGACAATACCCGGACGAACCTTAAGCACCACCTCCCGGGACGTCTCGGAATTGCCGTTCTTATCCGTAACAACACAACGGAACTTAAAGCCGTGATGTCCGGTCTGCGCCGTGAGCGAAAGCTTTGCAGTCTTTGCGCTCGGCGATGACGAATCAACCCATTTATTTGTTCTGGGATTATATGCCTGCCATTGATACGACAGCGTTCCCGCTCCCTTTGCGGCAACTGTAAACTGCGCCGTACCGCCTACCGGTACAGTGGCAGCTTTAGGTTGCGTAGTGAAAACAGGAGTTATTTGTAAATAAGCGGAATTCGAGGATACCGGTACATTATCCGCATTATATACAAGACAACGGAACTCATAGCCGTCATGGCCGGTCTGCGCAGTGATCTTGAGTTCCGAAGTAGCTGCGCTCGGAGATGAAGAATCAACCCAATCGCTTGTCCTCGTCTTTCGCGCCTGCCATCGATACGTAAGGGGTTCCTTCCCCTCAACTGTAACAGAAAACTTTGCTACCTCACCGGCCTTAACCCGAACGATTTTCTCAGGTTGAACACGGATCTTCGGACCGATGTACAACGTAACCGCAAACGTATACACCGTACTTCCGTTGGAGTCTTTAATTTTACAACGATACAGGTAGCCATGCTGGGCCTGCGTAGTGTTAATCTCAAGCGTCGGCTTGCCGCCGCCGTTTTGATAGACTGTAACCCACTCTCCTTTATCGGATCGCTGACACTGCCACGAATACGACAGCGTGCCGCTACCGGTTGCATTGACTGTGAACTTTGCCTTGTCCCCGACAGGTACAGTGGTAGAATGAGGACCTTCAACTATGGTCAAAGGTGTCTGAACGGATATCGGCTTCGGAACCTCCGTCGGAAAACTCGCATAATCCGTATCCGCCGAAGTTGCGGACAATAACTCTTCTGCGAAAACATACACGTAGTAGTTTTTACCCCAACCGTCTGTCGAAAATCCCGAAGGCAGAGTAAATGTTCCGTTGTTAGATGCTGCAAATCTTGTATTAGAGTTCAAACAATCGTAGTACAGGATCTTCGCGGAGGAATTAATGTTTCCGCCTTCAGTAACGAAGGGTTTGTCGAGGATCAGCACGGAAATCCGGTCAGTTCTGTAGGTGTTCGATCCCGTGATCGAAAACGGTATGTTAACCTCCCGGTTATATATACTCGGTTTTTCGGAGCTGTTAATATCCAGATGAAGATTATTGTCATTGATCGTCATACGGTATTCCGTACCTATCTCTCCGGACGTTCCGACGATCGCAGTACAGAAGAAAACGGAATTCAGGTCGATATTCATCGCAGGGCTGAACGCAACATTATCACTGTTCGATAATCTGTAAGTAATCTCGCCGGTTGTGGAGATCGCGCCTGCATACTGACTGCTGTCCGTTCCGAGCGAATAATTGTAGGAATTGGAACTGCGAAGCCAGTAGACCGACGAGCCGCCGATCTTGGTGTTCGTCTTGTTGCGGGACTTATACGAATCTTTTTTTAGGTTGTAACCGTAGGCGGTATTCGACATATCTTCCACGTCAAGGACAAAGATCTTCTCACCGTTCAAGCCGACAAAATCATGAAACGTATCATACGTCTTCGCGGATACCTTCCCTGCCAGATCACCGACCTGAAGCACATGCGACTGTATATTGCTGTTATAGATCGCGTCACGCTCCTGCTCGGTAAACACGCCCTGTTTTGTCAGAAAATCCGATCCGTTCAGATAGGAACGAAGATCGCTGTACCTCCAGGTCGTAGGATACGCGGAAGTTGTATTGGCTTTACCGTCCTGATCAAAGCGGGTGAAATCAATGGTGCGATCACAATCCAGAAGCATCGTACTTCCGCCGTATTCGCTTGTCTGCCTTGAAAGCACACGGTACTTCATAGGTTGCGATGTTCCGGGAATATTACCAAAATAGACATAACTTCCCTTCCATCCGGCGTTCGTATCGTACGACGGCTGCGCAGCCGCCATACCTGCTGTTCCGATAAAATCGATCACTTTGCTGTCCTTATCACTTGCCGCGGAAGCTGTATCGATCTTCGGGAAAGCCGGGATCAGTGCAGCCGCACAGACTACTGACAAGATCAACGCGATGATCCTGCGAATGATCTTTTTCTTCATACATTTCCCTCCTGTTATTAACTCTCTATTATCTTAAACTTACAGAAACAGACACGCGTCTCCGAAACTGAAGAACCGATATCTCTCTTTTACCGCTTCTTCGTATGCGTGCATGACCTTCTCCTTACCGGCAAACGCGGAAACCAGCATGATCAGAGTCGATTCCGGCAGATGGAAATTCGTGATCAGACCGTCCATGCATCGGAAATGATAACCGGGATAGATAAAAATGCTCGTATCGCCCTCGCGGGCACGAACACTTCCGTCCTCCGCCGCTACGGTCTCGACCGTGCGGCAGCTCGTCGTGCCGACACAGATCACGCGGTGCCCGGTGCGGTGCGCCTCGTTGATCATGTCCGCGTCCTTTTGGAGCATGCGGTAGGTTTCGGTATGCATTTTGTGGTCGAGTATATTTTCCTCTTTCACGGGCCGGAACGTCCCGAGCCCGACATGGAGTGTCACATGCGCGATGTGCACACCTTTGGCTTCGATCTCCGCGAGGAGCTCATTCGTAAAATGAAGCCCTGCTGTCGGCGCAGCTGCGGAACCCTCGTATTTTGCGTAGACCGTCTGATAACGGTTCCGGTCCTTCAGTTTGTGCGTGATATACGGCGGCAGCGGCATCTGACCGAGCCGGTCGAGGATCTCCTCAAAGATGCCGTCAAAATCAAATCGGACGATGCGATTGCCGTCTTCCTTCACTTCGATGACCGTCGCAAGGAGTGCGCCGTCACCGAAAACGATGCGGTCCCCTTCCTTGGCGCGCTTGCCGGGCTTGGCCAGAGTCTCCCAGGTGCGGTCGCCGAGGCGCTTCAGAAGAAGCAGTTCCATGTGCGCACGCGGCTGTTCGCCCTGCTTTAACCCTTCAACCTCCCTCGGAAGCCTCTCGCCGATCAGTCTCGCAGGGATGACTTTCGTATCGTTGATGACCAGGCAGTCTCCCGGCTCCAGATACTTCGGGATCTCGGAAAATACGGTGTGCGTCAGTTCTCCGGTCTCCCGATTCATGACCAGAAGCCGCGAGGAAGAACGGTCCGCAAGCGGATCCTGCGCGATCAGTTCCTTGGGCAGATCATAATAAAAATCACTTGTCTTCATGCTTTCGCTCATAGTACGACTGTCTCCGGCCAGGTCTTATCGAATTCCGTATTCCGCATAGTATGCGTCGAGCTTCGCACGCATCTCATCGTCGATGAACACCTTGCCGTTAACCTCACGGCCCGCAAGATACTCGATCACTTCTTCCATCGAAACGATAGCCGCCGTATCCATACCGTAGAGTTCGCGGATCTCTTCGAGAGCGCCCTTGTCACCCTTACCGCGTTCGCAGCGGTTTAAGGAAACCATCAGACCGACAAGTTTGACATCCGCAGCCGCCTTCACGATCGGGATCGTCTCCTCCATCGATTTGCCGGAGGTCGTAACATCCTCAACTACAACCACACGGTCTCCGTCGACAAGCTTGCTGCCGAGAAGAATACCTACATCACCGTGATCCTTCACTTCCTTGCGGTTCGAGCAGTAACGGATCTCGCGGCCGTACAGTTTTGCATACGCTACAGCCGTCACAACAGAGATCGGGATACCCTTGTAAGCCGGTCCGAAGACAACGTCGAAATCATCGCCGTAGCGATCGTGGATCGCCTTCGCGTAATACTCGCCCAGACGCATCAGTTGCGAACCGGTGACGTAAGCACCTGCGTTCATGAAAAACGGGGATTTGCGGCCGCTCTTCAGCGTGAAGTCGCCGAACTTAAGAACCCCGCAATCCAGCATAAATTCGATAAATTCCTTCTTGTAAGCTTCCATCCTTGTATATCCTTTCCTTAGCGCGGAAACCGCGTTATTTGCATTATTTACCGAACACAACCGATCAGCTCGTTGATGTCCTCCACATGGTTGCGCTTCATGTACGCCTCGATGCCTGCGACGATCTCCTCGGTGACACGTGGATTGTGAAAGTTCGCAGTACCGACGCTGACCGCCGTGGCACCGGCCATCAGGAACTCGATCGCATCCTCTGCGCAGGCGATGCCGCCCATTCCGAGGATCGGAATGCTGACCTTCTGTGCGACCTGATAAACCATGCGTACCGCAACCGGCTTGATCGCCGGGCCCGACAGACCGCCGGTCTTGTTCGCGAGGGCAAATGTCCTGCGGTTGATGTCGATCTTCATTCCCGTGATCGTGTTGATCAGACTGACCGCATCCGCACCGCCGTCCTGTGCGGCGAGAGCCATCTCCGTGATATCGGTGACGTTCGGACTTAATTTCATGATGATCGGCTGTCTCGCGACGGCCTTTACGGCCTTGGTGATCTCGCAGATCTTCGCGGCGTTTGTACCGAAGGCGATCCCGCCTTCTTTAACATTCGGGCAGCTGATGTTGATCTCGAGAAGGTCCGCCGGCGTATCCGCAAGTCTTGCGACTGCCTCCGTATACTCCTCCTTCGAGTGTCCGCAGACGTTCACAACGATCTTCGTGTCAAACTTCTCAAGGAACGGCAGGTCTCTCTGAAGGAAAACATCAAGTCCCGGATTCTGAAGCCCGATCGCGTTCAGCATACCGCCGGTCGTCTCGGCGACACGAGGCGTGGGATTCCCCTCCCAAGGTGTCACGGCGACACCCTTCGTGACCACGCCGCCGAGGCGGTTCAGGTCGACAAATTCACTGTATTCCATGCCGGAGCCGAAGGTTCCCGAAGCCGTAAGCACAGGGTTTTTCAAGTTCACTCCCGCAAAATTCACACTGGTATTCATAACATTCCTCACGATATGATTGATGGATCAAAAGCACAGATCATTGATATCAAAGACCGGTCCTTCGGTACAGATTCGCTTGTTGTGAACATGCGAATGTCCGTCGACCTCCCGGCTCTTCACAATACAGCCGAGGCATGCGCCGACACCGCAGGCCATGCGCTCCTCCAGAGATACATACGCAGGGATCCCAAACTCCGCAGCAGTCTTTGCAACACCGCGAAGCATCGGCATCGGTCCGCAGGACGCGAACAGCGCGCGATCCGCGGCATCGCCCTCGAGCAGACCTTCCGCACGTATCGCATCGAGAACCGTACCGTGCGTTCCGACACTGCCGTCGTCCGTCGCGATATGGCAGGTCGCATACTGTTTCAGATCATCAAGAAGGAACAACTCGCTGTTACGGTATCCGATCACCGCGTGAACATCGTATCCCTCCTGCTTCCATATCTTCGCAAGCAACAACATCGGCGGAATTCCGATACCGCCTCCGATCAAAATTCGGAGCGGCCGTTCCGCACCTTCTCTCACGCTCTCGTAGCCGGTTCCGATCGGTCCGAGGATCTTCACCGTATCGCCCGGCACCTTCTTCGACAGTTCTTCGGTCCCGAAGCCGACAACGCGGTACACGAGCCGTACCGTTCCGGCCTGAACATCGACATCACAGATGCTGATCGGTCTCGGCAGCAGATGTGCTCCGTCGTCACTGTATATGCATACAAACTGTCCCGGCAGCGACTCCTGCGCGATCCGCGCTTCCGAAAGCACCATCGAATAGATGCCATCCGCGAGTTTTTCCGCCGCCGACACGGTTGCGATACCGTATTGTTTCATAGTTACCTCCGTTTTTGCGGGCCAGCCGCATCATTGCAATTCTACCACAGAGCCGGTTATTCCGCAAGCGGAATCCCGAGCAAAAACAGTTGCCTTTTTGCGGAAAATAAAGTATACTCATTCCGTATGCGCACGGGATTCCGGCGTATCAAAAACCATGTGAAGTGGTTTTACGGGCGATCACGGAATAGTGAACGATCGCGATTGCCATCGAAATTGTGTGAGGTAACCTATGAACGATGTATTGTGCATGGGCGTGGACATCGGTTCCACGACTGTGAAGATTGCAATCCGAAATGAGTCCGGGGAGATCCTTTTCTCCGATTACGAAAGACATTTTGCGAATATCCAGCAGACGCTCGCGCTCCTCATCGGCCGTGCCGTCGAGAAGATCGGCGACCATGAAGTATGCCCGGTGATCACCGGTTCGGGCGGTCTCACGATCTCCAAGCATCTCGACGTTCCGTTCCTTCAGGAGGTTGTCGCCGTTTCAAACGCCCTCGAGTACTACTCGCCGAAGACCGACGTTGCCATTGAGCTCGGCGGTGAGGACGCCAAGATCATTTATTTTACGAACGGTATCGATCAACGTATGAACGGTATCTGTGCCGGCGGTACGGGCTCTTTCATCGACCAGATGGCGAGTCTTCTGAAGACCGACGCGTCCGGTCTCAACGAATACGCGAAAACCTATCAGGCAATCTATCCGATCGCAGCACGCTGCGGCGTATTTGCCAAGTCCGATATTCAGCCGCTCATCAACGAAGGCGCTACCAAGCCCGACCTTGCGGCATCCATTTTCCAGGCGGTTGTCAACCAGACCATCAGCGGTCTCGCCTGCGGTAAGCCCATTCGCGGCAACGTCGCATTTCTCGGCGGTCCGCTTCATTTCCTCACCGAACTTCGTGAGGCTTTCATCCGCACACTGAAACTTACACCGGAGCAGGTTTATGCGCCGGATCATTCGCATCTCTTCGCGGCCATCGGTTCCGCCATGTCCTCAGCCAAGAACAACCCTGTACTTCTCTCTTCCATGCGCGACCGTCTTGAGCACGGCATTGAGATGGCGTTCGAGGTCAACCGTATGGAGCCTCTGTTCACCGCGCAGGAGGACTACGACGCGTTCGTCAAGCGCCACAGCGTTCACACGGTAAAGAAGGGCGATCTCGCTTCCTACGAGGGCGATTGCTTCCTCGGAATCGACGCCGGGTCCACGACCACCAAGCTCGCGCTGGTCGGCGAGGACGGCTCTCTTCTGTATTCCTTTTACAGCAACAATAACGGCAGTCTTTTAAAGACGACGATCAAAGCGCTCAAGGAAGTCTACGCGCTTCTGCCCGACAGTGCCCGCATCGTGCGCACCTGCTCGACCGGTTACGGCGAGTTGCTCGTCAAGGCAGCTCTCATGCTCGATGAAGGCGAGGTTGAGACCGTCGCCCACTATCACGCCGCAGCATTTTTCAGCCCCGACGTCGACTGCATTCTCGACATCGGCGGTCAGGATATGAAATGTATCCAGATCAAGAACGGCACGGTCGACAAAGTTCAGCTTAACGAAGCCTGTTCCTCGGGCTGCGGTTCCTTTATCGAGACCTTCGCCAAGAGTCTGGATTACGAGGTCGCCGACTTCGCGAAGATCGCGCTCTTTGCTTCCAACCCGATCGATCTCGGATCCCGCTGTACCGTGTTCATGAACTCAAAGGTTAAGCAGGCGCAAAAGGAAGGCGCCACCGTCGCTGATATTTCCGCGGGTCTTGCTTATTCCGTTATCAAAAATGCTCTGTATAAGGTTATCAAGGTTACGTCCGCCAAGGAACTCGGTTCCAAGATCGTTGTTCAGGGCGGTACGTTCTACAACGACGCAGTTCTTAGCAGTCTCGAGCGCATCGCGGATTGCGAGGTTGTCCGCCCCGATATCGCCGGCATCATGGGCGCGTTTGGCGCCGCTCTGATCGCACGCGACCACTACGAGGGTACGGCAACGACGATGATCTCGAGCCGTGACCTTAACGAACTCAAGTTTGAGACGTCCATGGCGCGCTGCAAGGGCTGTACAAACGCATGTCTCCTTACGATCAACCGTTTTTCCGGTGGCCGTCAGTTCGTATCCGGCAACCGTTGTGAGCGCGGTCTCGGCAAGGAGAAAAATAAGGACAACATTCCGAACCTCTTCGAGTACAAACTCAAGAGAACATTTTCCTATGAACCGCTTCCGATCACGGAGGCACCGCGCGGCATCGTCGGAATCCCGCGCGTACTCAACATGTACGAAAATTACCCCTTCTGGTTCACGTTCTTTACGAAGCTCGGCTACCGCGTCATCGTGTCGCCCGCTTCGAACCGCAAGATCTATGAGCTCGGTATCGAGTCCATCCCCAGTGAGTCCGAATGTTACCCGGCAAAGCTTGCGCACGGTCACATCAGCTGGCTGATCAACCAGAAGGTTCCTTATATCTTCTACCCCTGCATTCCTTATGAGCACAAGGAGGATGAGCAGTCGGGCAACCACTACAACTGCCCGATCGTCACTTCCTACGGGGAAAATATCAAGAACAACGTCGATGAACTGAAGACCACCGACATCATTTACGAGAATCCGTTCTTCTCCTTCGAGTCCGAAGCGATCATCACGAACGGACTTTTGAAGCATTTTACGTCAAAGGGCATCTCCAAGGATGAGATCAAGGCAGCTGCACACGCCGCCTGGGCGGAGCAGATGGCGATTAAGGACGAGATCCGCGCCAAGGGCGAGGAAACACTCGACTATCTCAAGGAGACCGGCCGTCTCGGCATCGTTCTTGCCGGCCGTCCGTACCACATCGATCCCGAGATCCATCACGGTATTCCGGATATGATCTGCTCGTACGGCGTCGCCGTTCTGACGGAGGATTCCGTGTCGCATCTCGGCTGCGTCGACCGTCCGATGATTGTTGTCGACCAGTGGATGTACCACACAAGACTTTACAACGCGGCCGCATTTGTCCGCACCCAGGACAACCTTGAGCTGATCCAGCTCAACTCCTTCGGCTGCGGTCTCGACGCAGTCACCACCGACGGCGTAAGCGACATTCTTACGACCGCAGGCAAGATATACACGGTTCTGAAGATCGACGAGGTCAACAACCTCGGCGCCGCGAGGATCCGCGTACGTTCTCTTCTCTCGGCCGTTCGCGAGCGCGCGAGAAAGCATGTCAACGCACCGGTATTTTCCTCGGCACACAACCGAGTCGTATTTACCGAGGAGATGCGTGACAATTACACGCTCCTTGCGCCCCAGATGTCGCCGATCCATTTCCGTCTCGTGGAGCCTGCGCTACGCCAGCACGGCTACAATATCGAGATTCTTGACACCAACGACAACCGTGACGCGATCGATGTTGGTCTGCAGTACGTAAACAATGACGCCTGCTATCCTTCCCTGATCGTTGTCGGTCAGATCATGAGCGCGTTGCAGTCCGGCCGTTACGATCTCAACCGCGTCGCTGTCCTGATCACGCAGACCGGCGGCGGCTGCCGTGCCACCAACTACATCGGTTTCATCCGCCGTGCCCTTCAGAAGGCCGGCATGGGTCACATTCCGGTTGTATCGCTGAGCACCAGCGGCATTGAGAAGAACCCCGGCCTTGTGTATACGCCGAAGCTTCTGATGAGCGCCATCGAGGCATTGATCTACGGTGACATTTTCATGCGTGTGCTCTACCGTACCCGCCCGTACGAGAAGGAACCCGGCTCCGCCAATGCGCTCTACGAAAAATGGAACGCCATCTGCTGCGAAGATGTTAAGAAGGGCCGGCTTCATAAGTTTAAGAAGAACTGCCGCAACATCATCCGCGAGTTCGACGAGCTTCCGTTGATCGAAGGTCTTGTCAAGCCCCGCGTAGGCGTTGTCGGCGAGATCCTCGTCAAATTCCTTCCGACCGCCAACAACCACCTTGTGGAACTGCTCGAGGCGGAAGGTGCCGAGGCTGTGTGTCCCGACCTGCTCGATTTCTTCCTGTACTGCTGCTACGACTGCAACTTCAAGGCGGAGTACCTCGGCAAGAGCAAGAAGGAAGCCCGCTACAACAATCTTGCGATCCGGCTGATCGAATGGTTCCGCAAGCCGGCAAAGAAAGCACTCCAGGCCAGCAAGCGGTTTACCGCTCCTTCGACGATCAAGGAACTTGCCGATAAAGCATCCCCCATCGTTTCGATCGGCAATATGACCGGCGAGGGATGGTTCTTAACGGCCGAGATGCTCGAACTGATCGAGGAAGGCGCACCCAATATCGTCTGCACGCAGCCTTTCGCTTGTCTGCCGAACCACATCGTCGGCAAGGGCGTGATCAAGGAACTTCGTCTCCGTCATCCGGAGTCGAACATCGTCGCGGTGGACTACGATCCGGGCGCCAGCGAAGTTAACCAGCTCAACCGTATCAAACTGATGCTCTCAACGGCACAGAAGCGGCTTGCTGCAGGTTCCGCCTCTCAGGAGTGATCTTGAAGAATATCGGGGAAAATGTTCCATGAAAAAGTCATTTTTCATTTCATTGCTACTCATTGCGATCATCTGCATGACATCCATGACCGGCATTTCCCACGCCGATCCTGCGAACGATGCGAATTCCGGCGCTGACGCAAAGGCAGACGCGGCCGACACGCAGACCGGAGACACTTCGGAGCCCGGAGCGAACGACGAATATGTCGAGATCGTAACCCTGGAGGATCTTGATAAGATCTCTGAGGCTCCCGGCGGCAAATACCGTCTCATGACCGACCTCGATCTTTCGGAGCACACGCTTCCCGCCGTTGATTTCACAGGTGTCTTCGACGGCAACGGCCACGTTCTCATCAATCTCGGCGGACCTACCATCGGGACGACCACCTACGTCACATACGACGGCAACCGCAAGACCTACGACACCGTGTTCGGCGGTCTCTTCTCGTCTCTCGACCATGCGGAAGTGCGCAATCTCAAGCTTCTCGGCGTCAATCTTTACACCGAGATCGAGGGCGATTGTTTCCTCGGCGGCATCGCCGGCTATGCTAACGAAAGCACCATCGAAAACTGTGAGATCACCGGCACGATCCGGCTCGATGTCAACGGGAAAATGTTCGGTGTCGGCGGCGTCATCGGCTACGGCAACGGCGTTGTGCGCAACTGTAAGGTCGATGTGACGCTCATCAATATCGACACCGACGCGGAACACCGCGACGAGCAATATCTCGGCGCGATCTGCAGCGCGGGTTATCCCGACATTGATAACTGTATCGTCAATCTTGCCGGTTTCATCTCCGATCACGGCTTCGTTCACAGCGGCGGTCTCGTCGGAATGTACATTGTATATCCCAAGCGCTTCAAGCGTGACGGTTTTGTCAAAGACAACGATCTCAAAGGATTCATTACATTTTTCGAAGACAACACGAACCGGCGCGCGTACTGTGTGAAAGACTTCGGCGAAGTCATGGACCACGAGTACAAGACTTCCGGAAACTCCTTTGATTTCGTTCGCGACGAGCGCAAAGATTATAAGACCGATCTTCTGCCGCACGGCGACTGCAAGACACCGGGGTTTGAGGACAGTGTTGTCGCTCCCGAGTGCGGCGCTCCCGGCTATACCGTGCACACCTGCAAGACCTGCGGCTACACGTACAAAGACGGCTACAAGCTTGCGGAGCATCAACTTTCGGACAACTATCAGACACTCTCGGAGCCCAGCGTAACATCCACAGGCCTCGGTGATTTCACCTGCAAGACCTGCGGAGCGAAAATCCGGATGGTTCTTCCGTCACTGACACCGACACCCACGCCTGCACCGACAGATACTCCCACTCCGACTCCTTCGCCCACGGTTTCTGCTGAGAAGACCGGCAAATCCGACAGCAACTGTTCCGGATCGAACAAAACGCTCATCGCCGCCATCGTGATCGGTGTTGTTGCCGTAGCCGTCTTCGGTATCGCATTCATCAAGCATACCAACGATCAAAAGAGACGTCGTGCGCGCAGGAAAAAGAACCGTTCCGGCAACCGTCCGCAAACAAAGTAATGCAACTGATCTCCTGAACGAACAATGATTCTATAATTTTAACGCAACGCAAAACAAAACACCGGACCGAAGCATCCGCCTCGATCCGGTGTTTTTTCGTTCAATATTATTTTTCTTATGAACTACTTGAGCAAGCCGTAGTACCAGCCGGTCACGCCGTCCTTTTTTACAAGCGTGCCCCGCGATGTCTCAAGGATCACGGAAACCACATCGCCGTAGGTCACGCGGATCTGATAGTCCGTGTAATCTTCGGTGAACGTTCCCTCCGCCGTCTGCGTGATGAACGCCTTCGGTATCCAGTAATTCTTCTCCGTCTTCTCGTGCCTGCAATAACACATATCCCCGGAGGAATTCAGGACTTTCACGCGGTTGTCCGGGAACTGGATCAGGTGCCGCTCCATGCCGGCTGCCTGACTGTTCAGCGCGGACTTCTTCGGAAAATTATCCACTGCCGCGTAAGTAAACGCATCCGAACCGTACTCCGGGATCACAAGCGCGTTCAACTGTCCGTCGCGGAGACGACCCATGCCGCCGTCGACACAGACAATGCGGCGCGAACGCTGGATGATCGGATTGGCGTTGCGCTTATTTTCCGGATAACGGAGTGTCGGCCAGTGACCGACGACAACATACCGGTCGAAGGAAAATCCCTTATCAAGAAACGCCTCGCCGCGCATTACTTCCGCAGGCGTCATCTCCTCAAGATTGCCCGGAAGGATCTGCGAATGTGCGAACACATAGTTGTCGGTCTCGAGCACGTGCGGAAGGTTGCAGATGAAATCAAGCTCATCCGCGTAATACTCGCGCAGCGCCAGCTTGATCGCGTGCATGTTCGCGTATGCGTTCAGCGCGATACCGCTCTCGGCGCACATATCCCGGATTACGGAATTGTTTCTGAGAAGATACTGCAGAAGCTCGTGATTGCGGTCAGGCCGGAAGATCTCTCGGCACACGGGATCCAGGTCTCCGGTGACGAGATACACTCTCCGGCTTCTGCACAGCTCCATCACATAACGGAGCGTACGCAGTCCGTCCGGTCCTTTCTCCGCGATATTTCCGAGAAGGATCAGGTAGTCCTCGCGATTATCGTAGCGCACCTCGGCGAGAAGCCGCACGAGCGCGTCAAACTGTCCGTAGATGTCGCTGATCACCACGATGCGGTGACCGGCCTCAAATTTCGGTCGAATGATCTGAATTGCCATAGTTATTATTTTACTTGATCCGCTTTGCCACGACGATCAAACGGCCGTCGTCATCGGCGTGAATGTGGTAGCACGTCGACAGTGTGATCAACTCGTCGCCCCACTCGGCGGTAGTGTCGATCGAGTAAGCGGACATCTTTTTGACTTCCTTTACATACTTTTCAAATTCGGATTGAGTGAGCGGACCGCCGTAGGTGTGATAGCGGAATTTGCCGGAAGACTCCTTGTAGATCGCAGTCTTGCACACGGCGATGATCTCGTAGACGCCCTCGCTGACGGCGGTGTTGAAGTAGATCAGCTTATGCTCTTCGTAAAATGATCTGTCCAGATACGATGGCAGCGAACCGAACGCACTTCCGTCCTTCATGTTGTGCGCGTAAATGATGTAATTCTGGCTCTCGCCGATCTTGGTGTACTTGTCCATGAAAGGCGTGCCGCGGGTCTCGTAGCTGCCGCTGAAGTTGCGGTACAGATAATAGTCATACTCGTTCGGTGTGTACATGACCGGAAGTTTGATCCTCGTGTCGGGGATCTCAACGTATCCGAAGCAGTCGGGGTTGGCCGAAGTAAGATACCGGTACTGCTCCTTCCAACGGTCGGACAATGCGGTCTTCGGATATTTCTTCACGGTCGGTGCAACAGAGTAACCGCCCTCGTCCGGGAACGGCTCATCCTCGATCACCACGACCTCGACCGGCTCATATAGGTCCAGATTGCCCGCGATACCGCCGTCCATCATCTCCGTGATCTCATCCTGGTCCTTCTGATACCGATAGCCCTTGTAGTAGTACCAGCCGATCTCAAGGAGACATACGACAAAAACGCTCATCGAAAGAAGAAGGATCACGTTCATGATCCCGTTGCTTCGCTTGCGGGAAAATGTGCGAAGTCTGGCGTCTTCCTCGGAGTTATCCAGGATCGCCGCACGTTTGTCATCCCGTTCTTTCTTAGCGCGTTCGATCAGTTCCTGTACCGCTTGCTTTTTCAGAAGGCGTTTCTCGCGAAAACTGAGTTTTTCCTCCATACCTTGACAAACCTCTTATCCGTATCAGGCGGAGCCGGCGAATCCCCACAAAGACGCCGAAACACCGCAACCCATGCTCAATCTGATTTATTGTATCACAGAAGTCCTCCGATATCCAGCGCTTTTCGGAAATCCTCGCAAAATGCATCTAAAATTCACATTCCGACACACATTTTTGTATGGTATTTTCCGCTCCCTTATGATACAATACGTTCGGTGTAATGTTCACATCACTACTGAAAGGAGTTTTTCATCGTATGATTTATTCGCATGAAGTTGAAAACATGTGTGTCGTAGCGCAGGGCGTTCATCACGGCTGTGCTCCGATCCCCGAAGAAGCAAAGTGGATCCAGGCGAAAGAAGTGAAAGACATCTCCGGTTTCACCCACGGTGTAGGCTGGTGTGCTCCTCAGCAGGGCGCCTGCAAGCTTTCCCTCAACGTTAAGGAAGGCATCATTCAGGAAGCTCTCGTTGAGACGATCGGCTGCTCCGGTATGACCCACTCCGCAGCTATGGCAGCTGAGATCCTTCCCGGGCTTACCGTTCTGGAAGCTCTCAACACCGACCTTGTTTGCGACGCTATCAATACCGCTATGCGCGAGCTCTTCCTCCAGATCGTTTACGGACGTTCCCAGAGCGCATTTTCCGAGGAAGGTCTTCCCGTAGGCGCAGGTCTTGAGGACCTCGGCAAGGGCCTTCGCAGCCAGGTTGGTACGATGTACGGTACCCTCAAGAAGGGACCCCGTTACCTTGAGATGGCTGAAGGCTATGTTACCGGTATCGCTCTCGACGCTGACAACCAGATCATCGGTTACAAGTTCGTATCTCTCGGCAAGATGACCGACTTCATCAAGAAGGGTGACGATCCGAACACGGCATACGAGAAGGCTTGCGGTCAGTACGGCCGTGTTGCTGACGCAGTGAAGATCATTGATCCGAGAACCGACAAAGAGTTAGAGAAATAATCAGGAGGAAACGACAATGGCATTATTTGAATCGTACGAAAGAAGAATTGACAAGATCAATTCCGTATTGAACAGCTATGGCATCTCCTCCATCGAAGAGGCGGAGAAGATCACCAAGGACGCCGGCCTGAACGTTTACGATCAGGTTAAGAAGATCCAGCCGATCTGCTTTGAGAACGCTTGCTGGGCTTACACCGTAGGCGCTGCCATCGCGATCAAGAAGAACTGCCGTAAGGCTGCTGACGCTGCTGCAGCGATCGGCGAGGGCCTTCAGGCTTTCTGTATCCCCGGCTCCGTTGCCGACACCCGTAAGGTAGGTCTCGGCCACGGCAACCTCGGCAAGATGCTCCTCGAGGAGGAGACGGACTGCTTCGCATTCCTTGCAGGTCACGAGTCCTTTGCTGCTGCAGAGGGCGCTATCGGTATCGCTGAGAAGGCGAATAAGGTTCGTAAGAAGCCCCTTCGCGTTATCCTCAACGGTCTCGGCAAGGACGCTGCCAAGATCATCAGCCGTATCAACGGTTTCACTCATGTAGAGACCGAGTACGATCCTTACACCAACACGGTTAAGGAGATCGGCCGTCACAGCTACTCCGAGGGTCTTCGCGCTAAGGTTAACTGCTACGGCGCTGATTCCGTTCCGGAAGGCGTAGCGATCATGTGGAAGGAAAATGTTGACGTTTCCATCACCGGTAACTCGACGAACCCGACCCGTTTCCAGCATCCGGTTGCAGGCACCTACAAGAAGGAGCGCACCGAGGCAGGCAAGAAGTACTTCTCCGTAGCATCCGGCGGCGGTACCGGTCGTACCCTTCATCCGGATAACATGGCAGCAGGTCCTGCTTCCTACGGTTTCACCGATACCCTCGGCCGTATGCACAGCGATGCACAGTTCGCAGGCTCCTCTTCCGTTCCGGCTCACGTTGAGATGATGGGTCTGATCGGTATGGGCAACAACCCGATGGTTGGTGCTACAGTTGCTGTAGCCGTTTCCATTGAGGAAGCTGCTACCGCAGGAAACTTCTGATCTCAGAATAAACTGAACAGATAACAGAGGCTCCTGGTATTGCCGGGGGCCTTTCTTATGCTGGAAATTAAAAGAGCGCCGGTCACTTTCGCGTGCCGGCGTCTCTCATTTTACGGATGATGTTCAAATCATCGTCTCAGAATAGATCACTTCTTCGTGACGATCTCAACAAAGTACTTCGACTTGTAGATGCTCTCCGCAGGAACAACTCCGCGTACGCTGCTCTCCGGATAGACATTGGTGTCATGTCCGATGATGGTGCCGGGATTCAATACGGTGCTGCAGCCGACCTCAACACGGGAACCGAGGAAAGCACCGACCTTCTTACGGCCGGTCTCCACTGCCTCGCCTTCGTTTTTGATAACAACGAGCTGCTTGTCGGAGCGAACGTTCGAGGTAAGAGCCTGTGCGCCCATGTGTGCCTTGAAACCGAGGATGGAATCGCCCACATAATTGTAGTGAGGAACCTGAACCTTATCGAAAAGAATGACATTCTTAAGCTCGGTGGAGTTTCCTACGACCGCACCGTCACCCACAAGTGCGTTGCCGCGGATAAATGCGCCCGGACGAACTTCGGTGCCCTTGCCGATGATGCAGGGACCGGTGATGTAAGCCGTGGGATACACCTTGGCGTCCTTTGCGATCCATACATCCTCTTCCGGATGGTCATATTCGTCAAGAGAAAGAGTTGCGCCGATCTCAAGGATCGTATCATGAATCTTGTCAAGAGCCTCCCAAGGATACGTGCAGCCCTCAAGCATATCCTTTGCAAGAGTTGCGTACGGTGCTTCATACAAAGCCTTAATCGTAATGTCCATAATAACCTCCGTTATTTTGTTTCGGTATCTCAAAAACGCGCCGTAAGGAAACGTCTCACGGCGCGTTAATTTGACTATTCGGTAATCTTTTCCATGCCACCCATGTAAGGACGCAGAGCTTCGGGAATACGAACGGAACCGTCCGCCTGAAGGTTGTTCTCAAGGAACGCGATCAGCATACGCGGCGGCGCTACAACGGTGTTGTTGAGCGTGTGCGCAAAATACTTACTTCCGTTCTCTCCGTTCACACGGATCTTCAGACGTCTTGCCTGTGCATCGCCCAGGTTCGAGCAACTGCCGACCTCAAAATACTTCTTCTGACGGGGAGACCAAGCCTCAACATCGCAACTCTTCACCTTGAGATCCGCAAGATCACCGGAGCAGCACTCGAGCGTGCGGACCGGAATGTCCAGCGAGCGGAAGAAATCAACCGTGTTCTTCCACAGCTTCTCATACCACTTCATGCTGTCCTCAGGTTTGCAGACAACGATCATCTCCTGCTTTTCAAACTGGTGAATGCGGTATACGCCGCGCTCCTCGATACCGTGAGCGCCCTTCTCCTTGCGGAAGCACGGAGAATAACTCGTGAGGGTGTAAGGAAGTTCCTTCTCCTCAAGGATCGTATCGATAAAGCTGCCGATCATCGAGTGCTCGCTGGTACCGATCAGGTACAGGTCCTCACCCTCGATCTTATACATCATATTTTCCATCTCGGCGAAACTCATGACGCCCGTCACAACCTCGCTTCGGATCATGAACGGCGGTACATAGTACGTGAAACCGCGGCCGATCATGAAATCACGCGCATAGGAAAGAACCGCCGAATGAAGTCTGGCGATATCTCCCTTGAGATAATAGAAACCGTTGCCGGCCACACGTCTTGCGGCGTCGAGATCGATGCCGTGCAGACGCTCCATGATATCGGTGTGATACGGGATTTCGAAATCCGGAACGAAAGGCTCGCCGAACTTCTCATTCTCCACATTTTCCGAATCATCCTTGCCGATCGGAACCGAAGGGTCGATGATGTTGGGGATCACGAGCATGCGCTTGCGGATCTCCTCGGCATAGCGTGTCTCATCCTCCTCAAGGGAAGCCAGCTGTGCGGAAAAATCCGTAACCTGCGCCTTCTTCTGCTCTGCCTCCTCACGGAGTCCCTTCGCCATCAGGCCGCCGATCTCCTTGCTGATTCGGTTGCGCTCGGAGCGGAGGAAGTCCGCCTGCTGCTTCGCCGCTCTGCTCTTGGCATCGAGGTCGATAACCTCGTCTACCAGCGGAAGCTTCGCGTCCTGAAATTTGTTCCGGATGTTCTGCTTAACGATCTCCGGATTCTCGCGTAAAAACTTGATATCAAGCATTGTATTGCCTCATTTCCGCGCCGTAGCGCAAAACTTTGTGCTTTATTGGTTACGGTTTAAGCCTCTCAGTTCAGAGGCGTTCCGTCCTGAAGGTTCTCGTACTTCTTGAGAAGGTCATCAATGTCCTCATGCGCATTGAGCACCTGGTCGTACGAGAAGGAATACTTCTTGCCCTTCGATTCCATGTAACGGTAAGCGATCATGAACGTCGTCTCGTCGAAGTTCGCAATGTACTTCTCGTTGATGCGGCGGATCGCATAGTCGATCGTCATGTTCGGATCGCTGCACACATCGGAAAATACGGTGTTGAACGCGTCGTAAACGATCCTCTCCTGCATCGCGAAATCAGAGGAAATGTTCTGCGCATGGAACGCGGAGAGATATACCTTCAGCCAGGGGTTCATCGTCGCGTACCAGGAATATACGGTGTCGTATTTCTGGTTCATGTAGCAGATCTCGCGTGCCCATCCCGAGGAAAGATACGAGGCGTCCACGATGTGCTTGATCTCATCGTCCGTCAGATAAAGATCATACCGCTCGCTGAACTTCTTCACGATCTTCGTGCGCTTCTTTGCTGCCGAAGGCAGACCGTATGAATTCGGCTTCTGGTTGCTGTAGATCCCGGAATAGTTGGCCGCATTGGCAAACGCATTGGCCATGTTGCGCTGCTGGTTCTGGTAGGAGCCGGTCACGCGCCCGGTCGGATTCGGGTTCGGATTGGTGGTATAGCCCGTGTAATAAGCCGTACCGCGCTGAGAAGCCGATGTGTAATTGTTCGGAACGTTCGGATTCATGCCTGTACGGTAATTGTTCACCGTATTTCCGTACGGCGAAGAACCGCTCACGGGCATAGACCCGTTATATCGGTTAGGATTGTTATTCATAAGATTATTTCCATTCGTATTTCGT
Source organism: Lachnospiraceae bacterium (assembly GCA_045130455.1). Lineage (GTDB taxonomy): Bacteria > Bacillota > Clostridia > Lachnospirales > Lachnospiraceae > ISDg. The sequence continues at coordinate 22,780 of JBGUPV010000014.1, forward strand.
CTGTTGCTGGCAAGATTTTCAGGGTTATCATTTTCTTTGGACGTAAGTGCCCACAAAACCAGAGCAAGCGGAAACAGTCCGGTAACGAGAAGAGCGATAAAAACGCCGGTAGGAATGCTGGACCGACCTCTTCTGCGACCCGAAGAGCGATTCGAACGCAACACGCTTGAAATGATGAAAAATACGACCAGTACCGCAAGAATGCTCACAATAACCTCCGCATCCGCAGACGGATGCTAAAAACTCACACAATTATACAATATTTTCCGCCGGGATGCAACCAAAACAGTAATCGCATCACTCGGCGTTTTCCCGGTTCAGAGACTCCACAAGGTCTCTGTAGGAAAGCTTGCCTCCGAACAGGTCGAGGGCGCTTCCCACCGTAAAATCAAGTTTTCCCCCACTGATCTCACGGAATCTTTCAATGGACTTACGGCTGTGCAGTCCGCCGGCGTACGTCACTGGATTTCCGTCGTACTCGGCGAGCATCGCAACCAGGTCAGCCTCCATGCCGTTCTTCTTCCCTTCGGAATCCACGCCGTGGATCAAAAATTCCGAGCAGAACGGCTCAAGCATGCCGAGGAGTTCAGGATGTACGGCAAGCTTCGTAAAATGCTGCCACCGGTCGGTCACGACGATGTAATCGTCGTTCTGTCTGCGGCAGCTCAGGTCAATGACGATATGCTCCTTGCCGACAGCGTCCGCAAGGCGGAACAGGCGTTCCGCGGACAGCTCGCCGTCCTTGAAAAGGTACGACGTCACGATGACATGAGAAGCACCGTAGGATAGGAACTCGGCCGCATTTTTCGAAGTGATGCCGCCGCCGATCTGCAGACCGCCGGGATACGCCGCAAGGGCGGACTTTCCCTGCGCGAGCGTCTGCGCATAATAAGGGCTGTCCTTCTTGTTGAGCAGGATCACATGGCCGCCGGTGATCGCGTCGTTCCTGTAAAGACCGGCGTAATACGAAGCGTCCTCCGTCGCCACGAAGTTCTCGTCGGCGCGGTTGCCGGCATCCTTCAGGCTGCCGCCGACAATCTGCTTGACTTTGCCGTTGTGTATGTCAATACACGGTCTGAATTTCATGGCTTTCGTCCTTTCTCAACACTCACTCTGCTACTTATGGTACGGCTCTCCGGATGAAATCCGGAACGAGCGGTAGATCTGCTCAAGCAGGATCACACGCATCAGCTGATGCGGAAACGTCATCTCGGAAAAACTCAGTTTCTTATCGCACATAGCCAGCACGTCCGACG
>JBGUPV010000015.1:0-18084 GCA_045130455.1 Lachnospiraceae bacterium
ATTCTATCCAAAAGGTCGAAACCTATCGAGGGTAGCTCCAGCCACATTAAAACGAAACCTGGCGCTAATCAACGCCAGGCCTCGAAAGGTACTAAAGTTTAATTCTGCACAGTTTCTATGGGATCAAGAACTCCAAAACTGTTGCACTTAGTTTGACAAATCACTTGTATACATAACTCATGGAAAAACTGGTTATTGTTAAACAAATCGGAACTTGGTTTGGCAATCAACTTTTTTACCCATGTGAAAAATCCTGCCCCATTCGTTGACTCATAGTTATATCAGGCATTTTAACCATACTTTTCCGTTTACAAACGGGCGGATTCCTGATACCATGATAGTTGTCTTTCCAATCCGTTGTAATCCGCATTTGGCGGAAAATAATTACTTAGGGGGATGCATATTATGAACAAGCATTTGTCGCTGCGCCTTAAGGCGCGAATCACTGCTGCCGTGCTGGTACTGATCCTTGTGCTGACCGGCTCGCTCGGAACGGCTCTGGCCGGTCCTGTCGCTGTCGGCGACCCGAAGCCGATACCGTCGCTGTCCAAGACCTCGGTCGTCATGAAGGGCACCATCAGTTCCGTGACCATCACAGTCAGGGACGCGAACTCATTTACCTCGAGCGTTACCGCATCGTGGCTTTCCAAGACTGTCAGCGGCAACAAGATCACATTGACGACCTCGATTAACTTCGGAACCGCGAATCGGTACGGCTATCTGAACGTGACAGCGGACGGAAGAACGTTGAAGTGCCTGATCACGCAGCGCCCGAAGATCAGAACGTACACCAGCCGCTACGGAAGCGAGATTGATTCCAAAACGGTGGAGGGTTATAGCAATTCCTCGACGATCTATGTCAGTGCTGTAGGAACCATCTCCTCTAAATCGACATCTTCGTGGATTCGCACTTCGGTCTCCGGCGCGTTGGTAACCATCAGCGTCGATCCAAATTATACCGGCGGCCAGCGTTGCGGTGTTATCCAGATTTCCGACGGTGTAGACACCAAAAACTTTCTTGTCTACCAAAAGATGTATATTCCGAGTCTGTATAACCACGGGTATCTGTTCGGTACTCCGCAGCCCTCGAATGCGCTGGCACAAGCATACAGAGCGTTTTATAACGGTTTTGTGGATTCGGATATTGAGAGATATGCCCCTCTCAATGGAGTTTCGCTTTACCACGTCCTCGACAAGACTGGGACGAAATACATTGACACCCCTGTATCCACTCCTGTGACCCAATTCTTTTATAACCTGATGGTTGCCGTTTGTAACGAATACGGAGTATCAATTCCCAAGGAATATGTGATCGGAGATATTAATACGCTGCATCAACTTGGTTTTGCCAATGTGGAGTCTTTGTACGGAGGCTATGATTTTCAGCACGATTGCATGATTATAAACATTTCTCTTATTGCCTCGGATGGCTATAACGCAAAAACGATTGCAGAGGCGATCTTCCATGAACTCCGCCACAAATGGCAGTACACCAAGGCGCGTTACAACAACGGGCGTGCGGAGTACTTGGTGCATTATGGTGCACTTCACTATACCACCGCCAGCGACACCGCACAGGTTACGGAGGTAGATGCAAGAACCTACGCAGCCAAAATGATCGAAGAACTGAACAAGAAAATGAAATAAAACTCAGACAGCAAAAAGTGCCGAAAGCCCGCCTGCAGCGAGCCTTCGGCACTTTTTGGCTCAAAAACCAATGTCCCATGCAAGGAACTTGCTTCATAGTGCTGTAAAAATCCGCTGTATGTGATATCATATACAGGAGGAGGGGCTGCAATGAAAATACTGATCGCATCGGACATCCACGGCTCGGCCAAGTACTGCTGGCTGCTGTTGGATGCTTTTGAAAGAGAGAAGGCGGACCGGTTGTTTCTGCTCGGGGACATCCTGTACCACGGGCCGCGAAATGATCTGCCGGAGGAGTATGATCCGAAGCAGGTGGCCGCGCTGCTGAACGCAAAGAAGGAACTGATCTATTGCGTGCGCGGGAACTGTGACGCGGAAGTTGACCAGCTGGTGCTGGATTTTCCGATCCTTGCGGACTATGCGCTCATTCCGGTGGGGGAGCGGATGGTCTACGCGACACACGGCCACGTGTATAACAAGGAGAATTTGCCGCCGATGAAGCCAGGAGACATTCTGCTGTGCGGGCATACGCATATTGCCGCGCGCGAGGAGTTCGGCAGGTATGTGTACATGAACCCCGGGTCGGTTTCCCTCCCGAAAGCCGGGTCGCCGCGGGGCTACATCCTGCTGGATGGCGAACGGTTTGTCTGGAAGACTCTGGACGGTGAAGAGTACGACGCAGGGATGGCGGCAAAACAGTAAGGGGACTGATATGTCAGAGATCAAAGATGGGGTGAGAATTTACCGGCAAAAGAAAAATCCGGAACTTGTGGACCAGGTGATGCGGATCAACCTGATCAAGCTGATCGCGATCGCAGTGGTCGCTTTAATTGCTGTCATTTTGCAATTTAATAAAATCGCACAGGTGTACGAAGAAAGCAAACTCGTACTGGTAGCGGCAGCGATCGTGTTCTACGTATTTATCGGAGACTCGGACATCGTCTGGGAATATCTGTTACGGCCCGCGGACTGGATGATGCTCAGGCCCTACCTCTGTATTGTTGTTTTCGCGGCAAGCGTAGTGCTTACACTGCTGTGGAAGAAACACCGGTGGGCGGTCATTGTTCATGCGATATTGTATGCGTGGCTGGGGTGGCAGTTCTACGTGGCGCTGGCGCCTCTGTTCTCATCGGTCGCGTGGCTGTATGTTGCCGGCGGCCTGTGGGTGATGACGATCATTTTGTATATACTTGCGTGGAACGGAAACCGGATGGTCGAAATGAAGGAAGCGGAAGGAATGAACTCCATCTTTCCGGAGCAGCGCTTCGAGCCCATTGAGGATCCGAAGGAGAGCGAAAAAAATCAGTAAAATGCAATCCCGCGGGAAAATGTTCTCTACGAATTCGATGCGCACGGCAATCTGATCCATTCCGTATCGAAAGACGGCGGGACAGAACATCGGTATACACGGGAAGCGTTCGAGGCGGACGCGGATTGATCGATCTTTGAGGAAGTCGGTGTGAAAATGATCACGATGAAGGTAAAGACGGTATTTGACGAGATCATGCATGTAAATGAGGACGGTGCGGAATACTGGGTCTGCAGCGAGCTTGCGTCGGTCCTCGGGACTGGCGAGGCGATGAAGCAGGCGGAAGCGATCCGCGACCGTCAGCTGGACACCACCGGGACCGAGTGCAGGATCATCGTGCCGTTTGAGCGCACCGACGAAGAGACCGGCAGCACGGAGCAGGACTATATGCTGACACGAAAGGCGTGCCGCCGGATCGCTGAGGCAGTGCCGGAATCGGCGCGGAGCAGGGAAGCTAGGTCGTATTTTGCGCCTCAGAAGATCGTGACAGGAAACGCTTGGAAAATAATCCTCGGAGCGATGCTCGCTCTGCCGATCATCTACATTGCCCTGCTGGCATTCGGCGCATTTTCCGATGGATCCGAAAAGATGGACACGAAGCAGGACAATGAGAAGCTTGCGCAGGAAGCGAAGGATGCGGGCTATGAAGCAGTCGCTTACAGCTGTAAGCTCATGGGGACCGAAACGGTGGACGGAGTCCGGTATGTGCAGTTTATGTCGGCCGGCAGGGTGACCAAGGATCACCCCGCGATCGCGTTCCGCGAGGACGCTTCCTACAAGATCGCCCATGAACTGCGGAAAGGACATAAATATACTATTTACGGCACTGAGATCGGCAAACTGACGGAGACGGCAATGCTCGTCGAGCCGTACTGCCTGGTCCGCGACACCGGCCTTGACGGGATCGGGAAAGTGCTCGCCGTCGGCGGCAGAGCCTTTATCGCCCTCGTAATACTCGGGGCGTTGGAACTGGTCCTGTTCATCTCTTATCTGATCACGCTCCGGATATCTACGGTGATCAGTGATGATTGAGGGGCGTTGCGCTCCCGTGTGTCCTGTGGTAACATGACTGTAATATGCCGGATGCGAGGGTGAGTTATGAGGAAGAAATTATTGCTGGTGTTTTTGATCGCCGCGTTCCTTATGGTTGCGGCGGCGTGTCAGAGCAAGAACAGGGATGACAAGGAGAAAAACGACGGGGGTAAGACGGAGGCTGACGGAAAGAAGCCCGGCGAGGATACGCCTGATGCGGAGGACGACGGTCTGATGAGCGTCTGGCTTGTGACGAAAGAATCTGTTTATGAGGTTAAGGACGGTAAGGAAACAACTACGGTTACCGAGAAGCTGTATGATCAGTATGGAAACGAGGCGGGAATCGTTGAATACGATGCCGAAGGCAATGAAGTGAGCAGAAAAGAATACGGTCGGTTCGAATATGATTCCGATGGTCGGCTCCTGAAATGGTTTGGTAAGGTTACGGCGAAGGACGAAATTGTTCTGTATATGGAATTCCTCTATGATGAACAGGGGAGGAGAAGTACAGCCATTAATCATTTTCCGTTTCTGGGCGATGATGTTGAGAGAGTCGAGAGGAAATACGATTATTACGACAACGGTTGTGTAGCGGATGAGTATTGGTGTTATAAGCCGGACAGTCTGTCGGGCGAAGAATTGAGGGAGGGGGGGTTCTCAGCTAAATGGTCCAGAGAAACCGAGTTCGATACCAAGGCGCGTCGATGGACAGAATACTCCTGCAACACGTTCAAGGATACAAAGGTCAAACAGTGTGAATATGTCTATAACAGCTTCGGAGAAATTTTGAAAGAGTACTATGCGGTGACAGATAAGGAATATTACACCGAATATGTATATAACGAATACGGTATCAGGATCGGTACGAAGGATCAGGAGACCGGTGAGACGAGACAATTGGATCCCCACGATGAATATGATGCGCAGGGAAGAGTGCTTGTGGATTATGACTATGATGTCAGATGGGATGGAGAGCACTTGAAGCGCGTTACAGAATACACCTACGACAGCAACGGTAACGAAACGGAAGTCGTGAGGTACGGAGTGACCAAAACGGAGGAAAAGGCGTCCAGTCCGAGTAGCAGGATCGTGAAAACCTATGACTCCGCAAATCATTTGACGCGTTCCGTGACCTACAAACGCGACGATAGCGTTTCTGCGACGACAGAGTATTCCTACGATCCCGCAGGTAATCTTATCCTTGAGGTTAACTATGACGGGAACGGGAAAGTTACCTATCGAAAGCAAAGTGAATGGAAGGAATTCCGGCGTCCGTCTGAGTCTCTGATAACCCGAGAGTTTGAGATACTGTGGCAGGAAGCTGTCCGGCTCGGCAAGAACCCCTGGTGAGGAAAGGAACCTGGCTTATGGAAAAGACCGGTATGAAGCGAATTGTGCTTATCACGGTGTGCTGCCTGGCGGCGGTTCTCAGTTCGGCCTGCATGACGGAAGACGAGGTAGAGAAATCCTATATCGAGCATTCCCAAAGGGCGCTGATCACACAGCTTTACAAGTGCTACGGGATGGAGCAGAAGAGTTATTCCATGAAGGTTGCGGACGTAGACACAAACCCGAATAACGATGGCACGGAAGGCGTAATCTGGAAGGTGAAGAGCGGCGAGACAGAATTTTCTGTCTTTGTGTACGGGGGTCCCGACCGTGAATACCAGGATGCGGACGTCTGGTCCAACCGGTATTCTGCCGCATTCACGGAGTATGCCGAGAAGGAAGCAAAACGGAAAATAGATGAGAACGGCGCACTCGGTGATCTGCCCTATACGGTTTCATATCATTATTCCGACATTAGGTTTGACCTTGTTCCGAAGAGCGTTCGTCCCTGCCTTCCGATCAGTGTCACACCGGAAGGGTTTTCGGACTATTTGGAGACGTTGCACAAAGCGAGTCTTTACAGCGGTTCCTCTATGGCAATCCACGTATTTTCCGAAGAAATGATCGAGCTGACGGAGGAGCAGATGCAGAAACTCCAGAAGGCTTTCCCGGTCGGCTCGTGGACGGTTACGGTTTATCATGCGGAGCCCGGCGGGGAGACGGATGAAAATTGTATCGGGAGCATTCACTACTGGTACGGCCGCGAAGCGATCGGCGTTGGCGAAGAAAAAGAGTGGAACTACAAGAAGTATTGAGCAATCGGTAAACGGGGAGTGGGATTCGGGACCGAATGAGCAGGATATTTTTCGAAGATGAATATGTGATCGTCGTGCCGTCGTTTGCGGAAGTGGTGCCGCATAAACACAGTTTCTGCCACATTTTCTTCCTCGGGCGCGGGGATGATTGTGATGAGATCTATGTCACCGGGAGCGGGATGCTGCATACGATGCCGGACGCGGCGGAGTGCAAGCTGTTTCTGATGATCGATCCGACAAGTGATCTGGCGGAGCATCTGCAGAGCCGTGTGCTCGACGGAGACGCTCCGAAACGGATCAGGGTCGCTGAGGCGTTCCGGTTTTCGGCCGATGCGGATGAGGACACGCTGAGAACTTCCGTGAGCCGATGGCTTGCGGACAATGGTTTCCGCGCCGGGAAAAATGCGGGTGAAAAGGTTGAGGATTACCGGGTCGTAAAGCTGATCCGGGAGATCCGCGATTACCGGCATCTGGAGAAGCGGATCGATGAGATCGCGAAGGAATACGACCTGTCGGAGAGCCGCCTGTCGCACGCGTTCAAGGAGAGCGAGGGCGTTTCTCTCAAGGGTTATCTGACCATAGCGAGGCTGAAGTATGCGTACAAGCTGGTGATGGAGGGGAAGAGCAAGACCTTTGCCTCTCTGGAGGCCGGATTTGCGACGCCCGCGCATCTGGCGTTTATCTGCAAGAAGCAAATGGGCATTTCCATATCGGACGTTTTGAAGAAATAAAAATCATAGCGGATTTTTGAAAGCCGCCCCCTCGGGATTCCTGTATGATTATCGCAGGAAACCGAAAGGGGGCGCTTTTTTATGAGTCATAAATATTTGGCCGAGACCGCAATGTTGAATTACAGTCACCCGGCGATGCAAAAGGTAATCCGCGAAAACGGCTGGCGGGACATGTCTGAATTCGACCGGCTCAAAGCAATTTATAATTACGTCAGGGACGAGATCCTGTTTGGCTACAACGTCGACGATGATATTCCGGCGTCGAAGGTGTTGAAGGACGGCTACGGGCAGTGCAACACCAAAGGCACCTTGTTCATGGCGCTGCTGCGCGCGTGCGGGATCCCGTGCCGTGTGCATGGATTTACCATCGATAAGGAGCTGCAGAAGGGGGCAATGACGGGCTTTGTCTACCGGAAAGCACCGCGGAATGTATTCCACAGCTGGGTGGAGGTCCTGTTCGAAGGAAAATGGTACGAACTGGAGGCATTTATCCTCGACCGGCAATACCTGAGCGCGTTGCAGAGCATCAACAGAGACTGCACCGGCGCATTTTGCGGATACGGCGTCGCGGTCACCGACTTTCAGAATCCCGTGATCGATTTTGACCGGAACAACACGTATATCCAGAGCGAGGGGATCAATCAGGATTTCGGTGTGTACGACTCGCCGGACGAGATGCTGAAGGAGCATTGCCAGGAACTTTCCGCGATCAAAAAGTTCGCATACAGACATTACGGAAGGCACAGGATGAACCGGAATGTCAGGAAAATACGAAAAGCGCCGAAAAGCATCGTCACCGGCTGGAAACAGCGGTCATAGTCTTTTCACACAATCCTCAATATTCCGTTATACTATTGTGTATAATGGGAAGTGCACGGAAAATGTGCGTTCTCTGCGTGATAATGAAAGGGGAATTGAGACTATGAAGAGAATGAAGAGAGTACTCTGTCTTCTTCTCGTCTGCGTGCTGGTGATCGGGGTCACCGCATGCGGAAAGGACGGGAAGAAGGAAGAGAAAAAGCAGGAGTCGGCTTCGCCTACGGAGGCGACGACAACACCGACGCCGGGAAATCCCACCGCGGAACCGACACCGACGGATCCGAAGGATTCAATAACGCCGTCGGAAAGCCCGACACCGACGGATTCGATTTCGCCGCCCCCGACTCCAACGACTTTGCCGACTGTGGCGCCGTGGCCGGAGGAAAACTGTGAGATCCGGTTTCCGGACCGGGAGCTTTACCATTACAACATGGACCTTGCGCTGAACACGGCGGATTGCACGGTCGGCGGCCATGTTGTGTTTACGTTCTACAACGATTCAAAGGACAGCTGGAACGAGCTTTGCCTTCGCGACTATTCCAGTCATTTTACGGATGTTAAGACCGCCGGGTACGATCCGGAGCGGATCGGGACCGAGGAGATCAACGGCGCGGTCACCGAGATCACGAACCTGAAGGACAGCCGCGGCGAAAATGCGCTGACCTTTACGCGAGACGAGAAGGACGCGTCGGTTGTGTGGATCCCGCTCACGACGCCGCTGGCGGCGGGGGAGAAAATGACGCTCTCGTATGATTTTACGGCGAAGATCCCGAGCGTTCCCGACCGGTACGGGTTCTATGAGGGCGTTTACAATGTGACGAACTTCTACCCGATCCTCGCGGAATATGATCAGAACGGCTGGTCCCACGAGAAGTTCATCAACTGCGGCGAATGCTTCTATTCCGAGGTTTCGGACTACGATGTTCGCCTTACGGTACCGAAAGATTTTCTTGTCGCTTCCACCGGAACCGAGGTTTCGAAAGAGGGCAGCGGCGACACGGTGACCTACACGTTTAAGGCGCCTTGCGTGCGCGATTTCGTATTTTCCGCATCCGACGGATTTACGATCAAAAAGACGGTCAGCAACGGCGTTACGATCAACCTGTATTATCCCTCCTTCATGGATGGGGACGACTACTGGGAAGGTGCGGCGTTCGGCAACCAGATGGAGGGTGCCGTCGAAGCATCTTTGAAATCCGCGGAGGACTCGCTTGCGGCATTCGGCGAGGCTTTCGGGCGATATCCTTACGAGGAACTCGATATCATCATCTCGAGAATTGACGCGGGCGGAATGGAATATCCGAACCTGATCATCATCACCGATCAGGAGTGTTATCCGGTGATCACGCTGGATTCCGCGGGCCTCGACGGAGAGTTCTCTTCCGAAGACGGACCGCGCGACGGAGAGAGCGGTCCTCCGGACATGTCGAAACTGCCGGAGAAATTGTCCTTCTACACACTCGAAACCGTTATCGCGCACGAGATCGGGCACCAGTGGTTCATGGGCATCGTCGGCAGCAATTCCGGTATGGAGCCGTGGCTCGACGAGTCGATCACTTCGTACACGGAACTGGTTTTCGAGGAGTACCGCAACCGCGACAGGGGGGAAGATGCGTGGATCCCCGCTCTCGAGCGTTTGAGCCGGAAGGTCATGGATATGCGTGATGTGACGCAGCTGAAACATATGATGGAGCGCGGAATGATCCCGTTCAATCAGCCCTATTATGAGTTCGAGTCGGACAACGATTATATCAGCGGAATCTATCAGGGAGCGCAGAGGGCCCTGTACCAGATGGAGGAGATCCTCGGACGGAAGGAGTTCCACAGCGTGCTCCGCGAGTACGTCAGAAGAAACGCCTTCACAAACTCGACGACAGCGAAGTTCTTTGAGGTGCTCTTCGAGCATGCCGGTACGGACAACGAAGACCTGAACAAGCTGATCAACAACACCTTTGATCTCGACAGGATTAAATAAGCAGATCGCCCGAATGGCACAGTTGTCATTCGGGTGATTTTTCTATCTTGACAATGTTCAGATTGTCACGTATAATCTAAACAGTGTTTAGATGAAAGGAGATCGGCTATGAAAACGGACACGTATCATCACGGCAATCTGAAAGAGGAATTGATCGAAAAGGGCCTGGAGTATATCGCAGGACACGGCACGGAAAATCTTTCCATGCGAAAGCTGGCGGAGTCCGCCGGGGTCAGCCCGGCCGCGCCCTACGCGCATTTTAAGAGCAAGGAAGCGTTTTTGACCGCGGTGCGGGATTACATCACGGAACGGTTTTACGCGACGCTGAAGGACGCGGAAGACCGTTGTTCCGACCCGGCGCGGATCCTCCTGGATCTCGGGAAGAGCTACGTGCTCTTTTTCTACAGGAACCCTCTGTATTATCAGTTCTTATTTTCCAGGGAGGACATTGACACGGAGACGTATCAGCCGTTTTTACTCTTCAGGGGCATCGGGGAGCAGGTGATCAAAGAGCAGTCGCAGGGACAGGCGCAGGACGACATCGTTCACGCGAAGGTGATCGCGCTTTGGGCGCTGGTCCACGGACTGGCATCGGTCGTGACCGTCAAAGGCGCGGTGGACACGGATCATCTGGAAGAGGAAGTCGAGCGGATCCTCTGCTCGATCAGTGTATAGGGGGAACGGAAAATGACAGGCGTATATTTGAGCGGTACCGGAAACACAAAACATTGCGTTGAATTGCTTCTCTCCGAACTGGGCGCGGGCGCAAAATGCGTCCCGATCGAGGATGAGGGGGCGGTTGACGCCGTTCGCGACAGCGACGAAATACTTCTTGCGTATCCGACGCAGTTTTCGAATGTGCCGTATATGGTGAAGGACTTTGTCCTGAAAAATAAGGAGCTGTGGCAGGGGAAGAAGGTGTTCCTCGTCACGACCATGGGGGCATTTTCCGGCGACGGAACGGGATGCTGCGCCAGAGTTCTGAAGAAGCAAGGTGCCGTCATTCTCGGCGGTATGCAGATCCGCATGCCGGACGCGGTCTGTGACAGTAAAATGCTGAAGAAATCTTTGGAGGAGAACCAAAGGATCGTAAAGGAGGCGGACGCGAAGATCGCCAAGGCGGCAGCGCAGATCCGGGAGAGCGGCGAATACCCGCGGGAAGGGCTGAGTTTCCCCGCGCATCTGGCGGGCCTGTTCGGCCAGAGACTGTGGTTTTACAACAAAACCACCGGCTACAGCAGGAAACTGAAGATCGGCGATTCCTGCGTCGGCTGCGGTATGTGCGCCGCAAACTGCCCCATGGGGAACCTCCGCATTGAGAACGGCAAGGCTGTCAGCCTCGGCCGGTGCGCCATGTGCTACCGGTGCATCAGCACATGTCCGAAGCAGGCAATCACCCTGCTCGGGAAGAAAGTGTACGAGCAGTGCAGGTATGAGAACTATATATGATAACCACTATAGATGATACTCCATTGTTCGGGTATTATTCCGGATGATAGAATGAACACAACAATACAGGGGTGTAGTTTTATCATACGGAGGTTTGCTTATGTTTTTGGAGAAGATCAACGGTCCTGAGGATGTCAAAAAACTGGCTTTGACGGAGCTGCCGGTGCTCTCTGAGGAGACGCGTGCGGCCGTCATCAACAAGGTCAGCAAGAAGGGCGGGCACATCGGTCCGAACCTCGGAATCGTGGAGTTTACGGTTGCGTTTCACTATGTCTTCGATTCGCCGAGAGACAAGATCGTCTTCGACGTTTCCCACCAGTGCTACCCGCACAAGATTCTGACGGGGCGCAGGGAAGCGTACACGGATGAGGCTCATTTTTCGGATGTGACCGGATTTACGAATCCTGCCGAGAGTGAGCATGACATGTTCATCGTCGGACACACGTCCACTTCGGTTTCGCTGGCGCTGGGGCTCGCGAAAGCCAGGGATCTGGCCGGCCGCGCGGAAAATGTGATCGCGCTGATCGGCGACGGCTCCCTCTCGGGCGGCGAGGCGCTGGAGGCTCTGGATTACGCCGGTGAGTACACGGGCAATCTGATCATCGTCGTCAACGATAACGACCAGAGTATCGCGGAAAATCACGGCGGTCTCTACAAGACGCTTCGGCGGCTGCGTGAGAGCGGCGGAACGGCGGAGGATAACATTTTCCGCGCGATGGGCCTGGATTACCGCTATCTCGAAGAAGGCAACGACGCGGTGAAACTTGTGGAGGCGCTTCAGGGCGTCAAGGACATCGATCACCCGGTCGTGCTTCATATTCACACCGTCAAGGGCAAAGGCCTGCCGTACGCGGAGAAAAACCGTGAGCAGTGGCACGGCGGCGGCCCGTTCCATGTGGAGGACGGTTCCCCGTTATATCCTCACAGGGGCGGCGAGAACATCGTATACAAATGCCTGACGGAGCTCATGGATTCGAATCCGAAGGCTGTTGTGCTCAACGCGGCCACGCCCGGCGGGATCGGCTTCGGCCCGGCGCAGCGTGAACCGTACGTGAAGCGCGGGCAGTTCGTCGATGTCGGTATCGCTGAGGAAAATGCCGTCGGCATGACCGCGGGGATCAGCCGGAACGGAGGCACGGCGGTGTTCGCCACATTTGCCCCGTTCTTCCAGAGAGTTTACGACCAGATGTCCCATGACGTGTGCCTGAACAGCAGTCCGGCCACGTTCCTGATCTCCAACCCGGGAATCTACGGATCCGATTCCAACACGCACATCGCGATCTGCGATATTCAGATGTTTGCGCACATTCCGAACATGGTGTATCTGGCACCGGTGAGCAGGGAAGAGTTTGTGCAGATGTTCCGGTATGCGACGACCCAGAGAGAGCATCCGACGGGAATCCGCTTTACGGGGGCATTGCCGGCCTCCGGCGTTGAGGACCGGACGGACTACTCGGTGCTCCGCAATCAGGTGGAGAGACGCGGCGCGGACGCAGCGATCGTTGCGGTGGGAGTTCTCTTCCCGAAGGCCGTGGCGGTTGCCGAGAAGGTCTTCGCGGAGACCGGAAAGAAGATCACGGTCATCAATCCGAGATTCCTGCAGGATGTGGACAGGGAGCTTCTGGAGTCGCTCAGGAAGGACCATCGGCTGATCATCACCATCGAGGACGGCGAGCTGATGGGCGGATACGGCCAGAACATTGCTGCCTATTACGGCGACAGTGACATGAAGGTGCGCTGCTACGGCATTTCCAAGGAGTTTCACTCGGTGCACGACGCGGAGCAGATTCTCGCGGACTGCGGAATTTCCGTGGAGAAACTCGCCGCGGAGATTGAAGAGTTTCTGGGACGGTGAGACTGTGCTGTGGAGGCGGGCCGCCTGGGCTGTGAAGCCTTCCGCGGATGCGCCGGATTTACGAAAATGATGCATATACACTCTTGTAACGGGACGGTCGCAGATGATGCGGCCGTTCTTCATTTTACGTGTGACATCGCAGTTCATCTATGATATACTTATCTGTAACCATGATATGCTGGAGGAGTCATACGGAGAGGCTATGAAGATCCGGAACAATTGTTTCGCTGTGATCGCTGTTGCGGTTATGGCGATCGTCCTTATCGTGAACACGGTGATCTCATCGGATTGCAACCGGCTGATGATCCTGCTGACCGGGGGCGGCAGACTGGTGGATCATATGGGGGCAACGCATGCTGACCTGTATGGAAATCTCGAGCTTTGGAGACTGGTTTCCTACGGGTATCTGCAGCCGGCCATATGGCATTTTGCGGCCAACGCATTGGCGCTATGGTATGTCGGGCTCTATCTGGAGAAGAAGATCGGCCTGGTCCGGTTCCTTGCGGTATACCATGTCGGAATGATCGCTGCCTGTGCCGTGTTTTTGCTGATCTTTCCGAAGGGATGCATGTACGGCGCGTCTCCGGCCGTCTTCTGTTGTCTCGGAATGATGGTCGTGTGGGTGCTGAAAGACAGGCGACTGGCGGAGGAGTATAAAAACCTCAGGGGAAGCCGGTATCTTCTCGGGTATATGATCCTTTCCAATTTTCTCAGTGCAGGCACATTTGTCGTACATTTGCTCGGCTTTTGTGCAGGTTTGATCTTTGGGCTTGTTGTGAAACGAAAATCTCCGTCGGACGGAGAGAAAGCATGACCTATTCAAGAACCGTTACGCTGACGGTGAAGTAAGCGTTGTTATAGTTGATCAGATGAGTTGAGGAGGTATCGTATGAACATGGTAACAGCATTTTTGCAGGCTACGACGGAGAAGGTTCCGATCGGAGGAATCATCGGCATCGTTGTATTTTTCGGAGCGATCATAGGGCTTTCGCTCTGGTCGACGATCAGCGCAAGCAAGAAGGGCGCGAAGAAGATCAAGGACAAGTACGGTGATCAGATCCTGGAGGAAGGTACGTTCTCGAAATCACTGCATTATTTCTTCACGCAGAACGAGTTCCTCGCGCAGAAGTACAGCGCGGTCTTCGCGATCTACCGTCTGAGTGACATCCGCTATATCGACGTTCGCTGGGATTCGGTACAGCGCACGAACGTGCTCTATATGACCGACGCGGACGGCAATCGCGTGAAGCCGGCGGAGGTGATCGGCGGCACGAAGGCGGCGCGGAAAATGTATGGCAATAATATGCTGTCCATGAACAAGGAAGATATCGAAAAGCTCTGCCAGCTGATCTTCAAGTACGCGCCTCATGTAAAGTTTGAGCAGAAGCAGTAAGCAGGTGCGGACACATCAGTCCGGCGCAGGCACGGAATCTGACGGCGGAGAGGAAGGGAGCTGAACAATATGGACAATGCGGATCTGCTGCTCCGCGGATTTCGGATCGACTGGGATGAGATTGACGAGGGAAGCTATCTGCGGGATATTCCTGCGATCGACGGGCTGAAGGAACTCTCATTTTCCGAGGCAGTGACCTTCTTCGTCGGGGAAAACGGCAGCGGCAAGTCGACGCTTCTGGAGGCGATCGCCGTGAGCTACGGCTTCAACCCGGAGGGCGGCACGAAGAATTACCGGTTTTCCACGTACGATTCGCACTCGGAACTGTGCGACGCGATGACGCTCGTAAAGGGAGCCGTTCGTCCCGGCTGGGGTTATTTTCTGAGGGCGGAAAGCTTTTACAACGTCGCCACGGCGGAGGACAGGTACAGCAGGGGAGGCGGAGGAAGACCGCAGTTTTACCATCAGAAATCCCACGGCGAGAGTTTTCTGGCGCTGGCGCAGTCGCAGTTCCGCGGAAGGGGGCTGTACCTTTTGGATGAGCCCGAGGCGGCACTCTCGCCGCAGCGGCAACTGACGCTTCTGCTGGAGATCATGAACAGCGTGAAGTTCGGCGGGCAATTCATCATCGTGACGCATTCACCGATCCTTCAGGGGATCCCGGAGGCGCAGATCCTGAGCTTTGACGACGGCCCGATCCATCCGGTTTCCTACGAGGAGACGGACAGCTATCAGATTACGAAACTGTTCCTGGAGAACCGGGAACAGATGCTCGCGAGATTGTTGGAGTGACAACCGAAAATCGGGAGGCTGAACAATTGTCCTACGGGGCGGTTGTTCAGCCTCTTTTTGTTTGATTGTAATCTTGCATTTTTGTAAGACTTACAGTTTTGTAAGAACGATCGGCAGCGGGGGAACAGAATAGTATACTGACTACAATCGGTCCGCCTCTGTAGGCTTCGGGCGGAACCAATTTACGGCGTTTGGATCAGGTCACAAAAAAGGAGAACAGAGATGAAGAAGTATTCTTTTGTCAGAATGACAAGATGGGCTGTTGCACTTTTGCTCTGCACAGCAATCCTCTTCGGATTGCTGACATCGTCTGCTGCGGCGGAAGGCGAAACGGCGGATGGAGATGGGATTTCAGTAACATTCGATATTACAACGATATACGACTCTGATATTGGCATTTATGGAACCACCGGAAAAGTTAACGACTCAGATCGCATAACAATATGGAGCGAGTATGACGAGACTACTGAGAGTTATCACTGGTCGGGTACTGTCGAGGTCATTCCTCCGAAAGGAGGCTTTGAATTATGTGGGTGGACTCAGGTAGAGGGAGTTCCTTCGAAAAATTTTTTTGTGTCGGATTATAAGGAGAGCATTCCTGTTGTCTTTACTGGAGACGAAAACTGGATTTTATATCCGATTTGGAAGAAAGCCGATTACGATAATGAGAAAGAGATCGTGCGAACTGTGGTAGCAACTCCGTCCGCTGATCTGATTTTTGATTTTTCTGTTTCATTGGACAAGGACGGTAATTCGATCCTTACTGCCACATTCGTTCAATTAGGATCGAACAATTCCTGGTATGCGGATGAGTTAACAGAGTATGCAAAACTATTGGAGAATAATCTCCAAAATGTTGACCCAAGTGTTCTTAAGGATTTCTTCGAAGAACACCCAATACCTTATATGGAATCATATTGTGAAGATATGGGTTTTAATCCTGAAGAAGTAACCGAAGGTTTGAAAACTATTATCGAAGGTCTTGTCACGGAAGCTGGGCAGGAACTTCTTCAGGAACACAAGTTTACGATCACGTGGAAAGACAACGAAGGCAACGTGATCGACACGACTTCTGTAAAGAATGGTTTGGTTCCGACACACGAAACGGTTACAAAGAAGGTTGCTGAAGCTGACGCTTCGGAAATCTGTTCCTACTCATTCCTCGGTTGGTCGGATACGCTGGGAGGGGATGTGCTTACGTCGATCCCTGCGGCAGCGGGAGCTGCGGAGTATTATGCAGTATTTGCCGCAGTTGATCATGATTTCAAATCCACTGTAACTGAGCCGAACTGCACGGAGGACGGTTACACGACGCACACTTGCAAGAACTGCAATTACACGTATACAGACGGCGCGACGGATGCGCTTGATCATGACTACGAAGCGGTTGTAACGGAGCCCAACTGTACGGAGGGAGGTTACACGACCTATACATGTACGCGGTGCAACGATACGTACACGGATGATGCGACAGAAGCGCTCGGGCATAACTATGAAGCGGATGTAACGGAGCCTACGTGTACGGAAGGCGGCTACACGACCTATACATGTACGCGCTGCAACGATACGTACACGGATGATGCGACAGAGGCCCTCGGGCATGACTACAAGGCAGTTGTATCGGAGCCTAACTGTACGGAAGGCGGTTACACGACCTACACATGCACTCGCTGCAATGATACGTACGTGGATGACGAGACAGAAGCCCTTGGGCATGATTACAAGGCGGTTGTAACGGAGCCTAACTGTACGGAAGGTGGCTACACGACCTATACATGCACACGCTGCAATGATACGTATGTGGATGACAAAACAGAAGCCCTGGGGCATGATTACGAAGCGGTTGTAACGGAGCCTAACTGTACGGAAGGCGGCTACACGACCCATACATGCACACGCTGCAATGATACGTATGTGGATGACAAAACAGAAGCCCTGGGTCATGATTACGAAGCGGTCGTAACGGAGCCCACGTGCACGGAAGGCGGCTACACGACCTATACATGCACGCGCTGCAATGACACGTATGTGGGTGACGAGACAGAAGCCCTGGGTCATTCGTACGGCAATCCGGCATGGACGTGGGTCGGCAGTGAATCGGAAGGTTATTCGGCCGCGACGGCGGAGTTCAGTTGTGACAGAACGGAATGCGACGGAGCCAAGACTTCGGAGGCTGCGGAAGTTACGTTCAGTGAAGACGAGGATCATCTGCTCACGTATACCGCGACTGTTACCTTTGGCGGCAACACCTATACGGACACAAAGGAAGTCTGCAAATACCTGATCAGCTTTGTCAATGAGGACGGCACGATCCTTCAGCAGGATTGCTATTTCATCGGTGCCACACCTTCGTACGAAGGCGAGACTCCGGTCAAGGAAGCGGATGATCAGTACACGTACACCTTCGACGGCTGGACGACCGAGATCGCGGCGGTAGACGGAGACGCAACATACACGGCTCATTTTACGGAAAATGCCGTTCCGATTGTCTACACAGTGACGGAAGACAGCGATACGACATATACGGAAAACAGCGAAGCGAAAGTGAAGATTACAGTCAAGCGAAACGTTGATGACGATACATGTATCGATCATTACACGGAAACGCAGATTGACGGCGAGACGGTGATCGTTGACGCACAGGCGGGGAGTACGATCATCACGATTGGATCGGAGATCCTTGACGGTCTCGAGCCCGGAATCCATCGAATCAAAGTGATCTTTGACGACGGTGAAGCAATCGTGGATCTGACGGTCAAGGAAGCGGTAATCCTGTCTCCGAAGACGGACGACGGCAACAACATCGGCATGTGGGTTGTGCTGATTGTTGTATTCGGAATCGGCATCTGCGCCTTGAAAGTTTATGAGCAGAAGCAAAGGGGAGTGAACACTCTGTAAATAGTATTAGAACAATCTGAAAAGCGCGGTTTCGGGGGAC
>JBGUPV010000016.1:0-9308 GCA_045130455.1 Lachnospiraceae bacterium
ATCGACCGGCGCGGGTGTCGCCGAAGGCTGCAGAGTAACCGTCGGGGTCACAGCATTTTCCGAAGGCTTCTTCTCTTCCGTTCCGCAGCCCGCACAGCAGGCTACCGCAAGCGCCGAAATGGCGCACAATACTTTCATCTTGCTCATATACTCCCCCTATGCCTCGTCGATCGCTTTACCGATGTCGTGGCGCATGTATTTGTTTGCAAAGGAAATGGATTCCGTCGCCTTGTACGCGTTCGCGCGTGCCTCCTTGAGGTTCTCGCCGAGCGCCGTCACGCCGAGCACGCGGCCTCCGTTGGTGAGCACTTCCCCGTCCGGTCCGAACTTCGTCCCCGCGTGGAACACGAACCTGTCAGCGCAGCCCTTAAAGGATTCAAGGCCGCTGATTGGAAAGCCCTTCTCGTACTTCTGCGGATAGCCGTCGGACGCAAGAACGACGCAGACAGCCGCATTGTCCGCAAAGGACAGCTCCACGGTGTCGAGTTTGCCGTCGATGCATGCCTCAAACACATCGACGATATCGTTGTTCATACGCGGCAGGACGACCTGCGTCTCCGGGTCACCGAAGCGCGCGTTGTACTCGAGGACCTTCGGACCCTCGGGCGTCAGCATCAGACCGCAGAACATAACGCCCGTGAACGGACGTCCCTCGGCAGCCATCGCCGCCATTGTCGGCTCATAGATATTTTTCACGCAGTACTCGTGGATCTCGTCGGTATAGAACGGGCTCGGGGAAAATGTTCCCATTCCGCCGGTGTTGAGACCGGTATCACCGTCGCCCGCGCGCTTGTGATCCTGCGCGCTCGTCATCGGACGAACGTTCTTTCCGTCGCAGAAGCACAGAACGGACACCTCGCGTCCGGTCATGAACTCCTCAACGACCATCTTGTCGCCGGCCGTGCCGAAATGCTTGTCGAGCATGATCTCCTTAACGCCCGCAAGCGCCTCTTCCTCGTTGTTGCAGATCAGAACGCCCTTTCCGAGCGCCAGTCCGTCCGCCTTCAGAACGACGGGATATTTGCCCTGCGCGACAATGTATGCGGAAGCCTCCTCCGCGTCGGAGAACGTCTCGTACCCCGCCGTGGGAATGCCGTACTTCTTCATCAGTTCCTTGGAAAATGCCTTGCTTCCCTCGAGGATCGCAGCGTTGGCCCGCGGTCCGAACACACGGAGGCCCGCAGTCTCAAAAGCATCCACGACGCCGCCCACGAGCGGATCATCCGGTCCGACAACCGTGAGGTCGATCTTGTTTTCGAGTGCAAACTCTACAAGCTTGTCAAACTCCATCACGCCGATCGGAACGCACGTGGCAAGCTCCGCAATGCCCGCGTTGCCGGGTGCGCAGAAGATCTTCGTTGCCTTCTCGCTCTTCGCGATCGCCGTCACGATGGCGTGCTCTCTTCCGCCGCCGCCGATAACCAATATATTCATGTTCGTATACCTCCGAAATGTGTAAAATGATCCGGACTCAGGCCCGGTCTTCGACATAGAAATTACCGCGCTCATCCTCGCGAACACGGCCGTTGGCGATAGCGTCGATACACGCGGGAAGGATCTTCCACTCCGCCTGCTCCATCACACGGCGCTGCAGAACCTCCGGCGTATCGCCGGGCTCGATCATAACGGGCTTCTGCATGAGGATCGGACCGGTGTCGGTTCCGGCGTCGACATAGTGAACCGTGGCTCCGGTTACTTTCACGCCGCGCTCGAGAACGCGCTCATGCACATGTAGTCCGTAGAAACCGTCGCCGCAGAACGAAGGGATCAGCGACGGATGAATGTTGATGATACGGCGCTCATAGCGTTTCGTCATCTCCTCGGGGATGATGACCAGGAAACCGGCCAATACCACGAGATCAGGGCTAAAGGAATCGACTGCAGCAAGCAGCGCCTCCTCGAACTCCGCGCGGGTCGCATACGCCTTGCGCGATACGCACACGCCCGGGATACCTGCATCGGCCGCTCTCGTGAGCGCGTAAGCGTCCGGCTTGTTGCTGATGACACCGCAGATCTCGGTGTTGGTGATGCGGCCTTCACCAACCGCATCGATGATCGCCTGAAGATTGGTTCCGCCGCCGGAAACCATCACGACAATTCTCATAGTAACCTCCCGTGAAATAGTTCAAACAAACAAAGAACGCCCGGCCGGCAGTACGCAAAGTCTGCCGCCCCGGGCGCAAAATGATCAATCCACGATGGTGATGCCTTTATCGCCCTTCGCGATCTCACCGACGACATATGCCTTCTCGCCGACCTCTGCCAAAAGACGGATCGCTTCGTCCGCCGAAGCGCTGTCCACGGCGAGCATCATACCGATGCCCATGTTGTACGTGTTGTACATCATCTGCTCCGCAATGTTGCCGGTCTTCGCCAGAAGATCGAAGATCGCCGGAACCTCATAGCTCTTCTTGAAGATGTTCGCGTGAGCTCCCTCGGGAAGCATTCTCGGAATGTTCTCGTAGAAACCGCCGCCCGTGATGTGGCTGCAGGCCTTCACACAAACGCCGCCGTCCTTCAGAGCGCGCAGTGCCTTCACGTAGATCTTCGTGGGCGTCAGAAGCGCCTCGCCCAGCGTGCATCCGAGCGAATCATTGTATCTTGCAAGAGTCGCCTCGCGCATGTCAAAGACCTTGCGAACGAGGGAATAACCGTTGCTGTGGATGCCGGAGGATGCGATACCGATGACCGTGTCGCCGGGCTTCACCTTGCTGCCGTCGATGATCTCATCGCGATCGACGATACCTACCGCGAAACCTGCAAGGTCGTACTCATCCTCGGGATAGAAACCGGGCATCTCCGCCGTCTCGCCGCCGATCAGCGCGCAGCCGGCCTGCTTGCAGCCTTCCGCCACGCCCTTGACGATCGTAGCGATCTTCTCGGGATAGTTCTTGCCGCAGGCAATATAGTCAAGGAAAAACAGCGGCTCGCCGCCTGCGCAGGCGATATCGTTAACGCACATGGCAACGCAGTCGATACCGATCGTGTCATGCTTGTCCATCAAAAACGCAAGCTTCAGCTTCGTGCCGACGCCGTCCGTACCGGAAACCAGTGTCGGGTGTTTCATCCCCATAAAACGGTCGAGGGAAAATGCTCCCGAAAATCCGCCGAGCCCGCCGAGCACCTCGGGACGCATCGTCTCCTTCACGTGCTTCTTCATCAGCTCCACAGCGCGGTATCCGGCTTCGATGTCAACACCGGCATTCTTATAATCCATAGCTGCCTCCTTAATAAGTCGTAGGGTTCATGGGCTTCCGTCCGAAAGCCATTGCTATTGTAACACAAAAAAGCCGCACTTGCACCTGTCAATGCGGCTTTTTTTGCAACTTTTCTTTTATTGTTTTCATAAGCGCTGCTTATCGCAGACGCCGTTTTCATAACCCATGCTTGCCGAAGTCAGGCTTTCTCCGCATATGCACGGTATCCGACCTCTTCGATGCGCTCTTTCTTTGCCATTACACCGTTCTTGAGTTCCTGCTTGTACTCCTTGATCTTCGCAAGCAGATCCCTGTCGTGAGTC
The DNA here is from genome assembly GCA_045130455.1 of Lachnospiraceae bacterium. Taxonomy (GTDB): domain Bacteria; phylum Bacillota; class Clostridia; order Lachnospirales; family Lachnospiraceae; genus ISDg. The sequence continues at coordinate 3,521 of JBGUPV010000016.1, forward strand.
GCCAGGATCTTCGCAGCGAGGATACCCGCGTTGGCACCGCCGTCGATCGCAACTGTTGCCACCGGGATTCCCGAAGGCATCTGCACGATGGAATACAGCGAATCCACACCGCCCAGCGACTTCGTATGGATCGGAACACCGATCACCGGAAGCGGGAAGATCGCGGCACACATGCCGGGAAGGTGCGCAGCGCCGCCGGCGCCCGCGATGATCACCTCAAAGCCCTTCTCCTCCGCCGTATTTGCATACTCAAAGAACACATCGGGCATGCGGTGCGCGGAGATGATCGTCATCTCGTACTCGATCCCGAAACGCTCGAGGATCGCCGCAGCCTTCTCCATGATCGGAAGATCCGAATCACTGCCCATCACAATACCTACTTTTGCCATAGTTGCCTCCTTATTGTACGCCGGTCTTCCCGGTCTTTAACCACGTCTCAAGTTCCTCCAACGGCCGGTTCAGTTCCTCCGTTCCCGGAACGACGAATCTTCCGCCGCGGATGATGTCATATGATTTTCCGTCCGCCGTGTGCACGACGATGGAATCCAGTTCATCGTACGGGATTGTAATATCCGTGTGACAGTTCATGTATGCCTTCGACATGTCCTCGCTTCGGAGCGCGGACACCTCATTTTCCCTCGCAATGATCTCCTTCCCGTCCGGGTTGTAGACCACATGGTCCTCCGAGTGCGAATAGCATGTGTCGCCCACCGCAAAATGCGGTCCCGTCTTCTCGGCGATCAGGATCGGCAGCTTATCCTGCACATTGCAGCGGATGCCCATCGCGTAGGCAACCGTGTTGGTTCCGATCGCGAACTCGCCGATGGGAAGCGTGTCGTGGTGCATCAGGATCGTCTCGTCGAGGAAGTTCTTATTTTCCGATTCCGTCGGAAAATTCTCACACGAATAAGCGGCGATGCGGCCGTCCTTAAACGTCAGCCGGAGGTTTTTGTACGAGACGCCCTCGATGTAAACCTTCGTCACATGGAGCGTTCCCTCCGTCCCCGTAAGGACCGGTGAGGTGAACACTTCGCCGACGGGAATGTTCACGTCCGCGCCGCAGTTTTCGAAATTCGTCTGTGCCTTCGGATCCGTCAGTTTGTGAAGCATCACTTTGATGTCGGTCTCATTGGCGCCGCGGCCCTTCACGGTCACGTAATCGCCGCGGTCGAGAACGTCGATCAGCTTCTGCTGAATGGTCTTGTAACGCTCGTTAGGGAGGCTGTTGCACACGATCGTCTCGCGGAACACCTCGTTGAAATTCACACCGACGGCCGGCACCGGATACGCGATGATCGTAAACGTCCGCTTCTCCGGATCGATGTACTTCGTCGACAGAGCGATGATCCGTCCGCGAAGCTCATTCAGATATGCGCTGGTGCGTCCGCCGGCAACCGGTACGGGTCGCTTGTTCTTAAACTCAATGTCAGGCAGACCGAAGATCTCCTGAACCGCGACGCCGGCGTGTGCCGCGAGCACCTCTTTGTGTTCCTCCATCGACTCCGTGAGAGCCGCCAGACACACCTCGAGAAGCGGTCTCTGCAACACGGAAAATGCGTCGTTTCTGTGGTCGTATTCCGCCTGACGGTTGACGGCATTGCTGCAGATCCCGGCCGCCTGGATGGCGACCCGGTTGACAAGGAGCGAACTCTGAAGCCATGCGAGAGGTTTCAGTCCCTCTTTGTCAAACAGTTCCATCGCTCTCGCCGTCACACGCTCGAATCCGAGGAACGTCCGGATCGCAACACTCTTCTTCTCGGTGCGGTCGATCCGCATCGTCTCGAAACTGTCGACAAATCCGCGCACCCAGACACCGGCCATCTCATCGATGGTTTCCTGCGGCTGTTTTGCGAGGAACCGATGGATCTCCACGGCCTCCTGCGGTACCGGAACACCGAAATCATACAGCGCGGACTCGTCCTCCGCCGCGCGCTTCACGGTGTCGCCGACATAGCGGACGCCGTCCGCCGCGTATTTTTCGTACAGACGAAGCTGCGTATATTCCCGGAAATAATCGTGCGTGTAGTAATACAGGCTCTGCTTGATCCCGCGGTCCACACCGTCCATGGCGATGTGACCGAAGATCTCGGCTGCCAGCTCACACACATAGAGATACGGCTTGCGGATGCCTCTCATCAGATACGGAAGAGTCTCCGTCAGCTCGAAAGCGACTGTTGAGATCACCTGCGCGTACGTGTTTCCGTAGGCTTTCGCGCTCACGGAAGGATTCAGGATGGAGCGCTCGTAGCACTTCTCTTCAAAGCAACCGTACACGCGGTCGAGGCACTCCTTCTTCTCGTCCGCGGACATTTTCCGCCAGGTTCCCTTGGTCGTCAGCTCGTAGATGACCGCCATGTGTTCCGCGATCGCCGTGATCTCGGAAAGCCCTTCCGGAGCGTCCTTTGCGGCCGCCGAACCGCGCAGTCCGTCAAGGACAAGGGCAAGCCTCTCCTGCTCCTCATCCGACCAGCTCATCATTGACGGCAATGTATTGACCGATTTCTTATTACTCAAGATAACTGTCCTTTCCGACTCCGTTCACGGCATCACAGGGTTGCTCCGACCAAGAACAGTCCGAACGTGATGACGAGAACAAACAGATTGATGATGATCCCGGCTGTGGCGTAACCGTCGAGGAAAGGTACTTCCTTTCTCGCCGTTGCCGAGCAGATCGTGCCGGCGATCGCCAACAGGCCGTTCATCAGGCACAGGGAACCGAGCGGTCCGGGGAACGTGCCCCCTCCGGTCTCTCCCTGCGCGGTATATGTGAGGAAGCCGAGTTCACCGGGATTCGCGAGTTCGTTCTTGCGCGCATAAAGGATCAAAAACACAAGAAAGAACAGCGTCAGCAGGCCGATCACGAAGGAAAGCTTCCCCATGACCGAACGATGACGACCGCGATAGCGGACCGTATTTTTTTTCAATATCGGCTCGTTCATCCTCTTTTACTTTTTCCTTCCTTTGCTTCCGACGATCTCCGTGCGGAACAGCGCGTAAAGCGCGATCCCGAGGATTCCTCCGAACGTGTTGAGGATCACATCGTCGATGTCAAAGCTTCCGATCCGCAGCACATACTGCAGGATCTCCGCACCGGCGCTCGCGAGATAGACGATCGCGAAGGCAAACACCGCGTAAAACCGGCGTTTGGTCAGCGCGGAAATGAAAAACCCCATCGGCAGAAAAGCCACGATGTTGCCGACGATGTTCAGCCAGAACAACGACGAGCGGAGGCTCTCCCACCCTTTATAGTATCTCCGTATCTCCTGCAGCGGGATCAGATTAACGCCGTGCGCGATTCCCTGCGTGCGGCCGAAACCGGGCGAGAGGAAAAGCACATAGACGAGAATGCACAGATAGATCCCGAACAGGATCAGGAAACACGTCCTCTTACGTTTTGATAAACCCATAGTCGTATTACTGTCTGAGTTCGACGCCGAGCGCAGCCAGTCCCTTGAGGATGCCGTTCATGACGCGGTTGATCTCCTCGTCCGTGAGGGTGTGATCCTTCGAACGGAGCGTCACGGAGTACGCCATGGACTTGTGGCCCTCGAGGATCTGGGAACCCTCGTAGATATCGAACAAATGATATTCCTCCAATAATTTTCCGCCGTTGGCACGGATGATCTCCTCGATGTCGCCGGCAAGTACCGACTTCTTCATAACCATCGAAAGGTCTCTCGTAACTGCCGGGAATCTCGCGATACCCTCGTACTTGATATCGAAATCAGCCGCCGCACAGATCTTCGGCATATCGAGAACGCCGATGTACGCGCGCTCGCCGATACCGTACGTGTCACATACGGAAGGATGAACCTCGCCGAGGTAGCCGATCGGATCTCCGTCATAAGAGATCACGGCCTGACGGCCCGGATGCAGGAACGGGAACGATCCGTCGTTCTTGTAGGAGATCGTCTTCTTCATGCCGGCGCGGCCGATGAAATCCTCCAGAACGCCCTTCATGTCGAAGAAATCACCGTCGCCGTAGAAACCGAGCGTGAACTGGATCCGCTCATCCGGAAGTTCCGTGAGCGGAAGTGCCTTCGGAAGGTAGACCTTCGCCATCTCATAGAGACGGCCGTTCTTGTTTCTGCGGTTGAAGTTCGTAGCAAGCGACGTGAGCATGCCGTTCAGAGGTGTCGTCCGCATCACAGAGTAATCCTCGCCCAGCGGGTTGGCGATGGTGATCGCCGCGCGAAGCTTGTCGTCCGCTGCGAGAGCAAGTTTGTCAAACACCTTCGGGCTCTCGAAGCTGAAGGTCATAGCCTCGGAGTAACCGTACTGCTCTGCCACTTCACGGGCAATATTGTTGAGCTTGCGGTCAAGAGGCATGTTGCCCTTGCCGGCGCCCTTCGGGATCGTTACCGGAATGTTCGCATAGCCGTAGAATCTCGCCACTTCCTCATCGAGATCGGCGTGGCAGAGAATATCCTGACGCCATGTGGGAACGATCACTTCGCCGGTTGCCCAGTCATACTTCAGGTCGATCGTCTCGAAATAGCGGATCATCGTCTCTTTGTCGATGTCCGTTCCGAGAACGCGGTTGGTTCTCTCATAGTCGAATGCGACTCTCCAAGGCTCACGGGGATTCGGATATACATCAACGCATCCGCCGACAACCTCGCCGGCGCCGAGTTCCTCGATGAGCTGGCAGGCGCGGTTCATCGCCTCCATCGTCGTGTTCGGGTCAAGTCCCTTCTCGAACTTTGCCTGCGCGTCGGTGCGCATGCCGAGTCTCTTGCCGGACAGACGGATGTTCGTGCCGTCGAAGCAGGCCGCTTCGAACAGCATGGTCGTGACATTGTCCGTGATCTTACTGTTCTCACCGCCCATGATGCCGGCGATACCGACCGATTTTTCGGCATCGCAGATCATCAGAACATTGGAATCGAGCTTGCGCTCCTGTCCGTCAAGCGTGGTGAACGTCTCACCGTCCGCCGCGCGACGAACAACGATCTTCTTTCCGGCGATCGTGTCGTAATCAAACGCGTGCATCGGCTGGCCGTACTCTTCCATGACGTAGTTCGTGATATCAACGATGTTGTTGATCGGGCGGATACCGTTCGAGGCCAGTCTTCTCTGCATCCACAGCGGAGACGGCGCAAGCTTGATATTCTTTACGACACGCGCGATGTAACGGCTGCAAAGGTCGGTCGCCTGAACGTCAACCGAGATGTAATCGGAAGCCTTCTCGGAATTACCGGTCTCCGTGATCACCGGAGGGCAGAACTTCTTTCCGAAGGTTGCCGCTGCTTCTCTCGCGATGCCGATCACGCCGAAGCAGTCAACACGGTTGCTGGTGATCTCATACTCAAAATTCACATCGTCAAGACCGAGCGCTTCCACTGCGGAATCGCCGGGCTTAACATCCGGATACAACTCCGGATCGAAAATATACACGCCGTACTCGGGCGCCTCGGGATAGAACTCGCGCGAGGAACCGAGCTCATTGATCGAGCACATCATACCGAAGGACTCCACGCCGCGGAGTTTGCCCTTCTTGATCTTCGTTCCGCCGGGGACCTTCTTTCCGTCGTGGTCCGTTGCCACGCTGCCGCCGTCGAGGACCACGGGGATCAGAGCCCCCTCAGTCACGTTGGGCGCGCCGGTCACGATCTGAAGCGTCTCTCCGTCCGCGCTCACCTGCATCTGGCAAACGACCAGTTTGTCCGCATCCGGGTGCGGCGCGATCGACAGAACTTTCGCCACGACGATCCTGTCAAGATTCTCATCCAGACGCTCGAAGCCCTCCACTTTGGAGCCGCTCAGCGTCATCGCATCGGTATATTCC
>JBGUPV010000017.1:0-10117 GCA_045130455.1 Lachnospiraceae bacterium
GCACACCATTTTCGTCTGGATGGATGCGCTCACCAACTATATCACCGGTATCGGATATGATGCCGACGGCAACAGCCCCGAGCAGTATGCGAAGTTCTGGCCGGCGGATCTGCACCTGATCGGCAAGGATATCATCCGCTTCCATACCATCTACTGGCCGATCTGGCTGATGGCGCTCGGCGAGCCGCTGCCGAAGCAGGTGTTCGGACACCCATGGCTTCTGCAGGGTGGCGATAAGATGAGCAAGTCCAAGGGCAACGTGATCTACGCGGACGATCTGATCTCGCTGTTCGGCGTGGACGCAGTGCGCTATTTCGTGCTTCATGAGATGCCGTTCGACAACGACGGCGTGATCACCTGGGAGCTTGTGACGGAGCGCACGAACTCCGATCTCGCGAACACTCTGGGCAACCTCGTGAACCGCACGATCTCCATGACCAACAAGTACTTCGGCGGCGTCGTGAGAAAGACCGGAGTGACCGAGCCCGTTGACGATGACCTGAAGGCCGTCGTGACCGGAACGCGCGACCGCGTGAACGCCAAGATGGACGACCTTCGCGTGGCGGACGCCATCACCGAGATCTTTGCGCTGTTCAAGCGCTGCAACAAATACATCGACGAGACGATGCCGTGGGCGCTCGCCAAGGACGAGACGAAGCAGGACCGGCTGGCCGAGGTGCTCTACAACCTGACCGAGTCGATCGTGATCGGCGCGAGCCTTCTCGACAGCTTCCTGCCCGAGACCGCGGCGAAGATCGTCGCGCAGCTCAACACGGAGATCCGCGCGTACGAGACGCTCGATCAGTTCGGCCTCTATACCGACGGAACGACTGTGACGGACAAGCCGGAGATCCTTTTCGCCCGCATCGATTTCGCGGAGATCGCCCCGAAGATCGCGGAGATCCAGGCAAAGCAGAAGGCGGAGTACGAGGCAGAGCAGGCAGCGGCAGGCGTTGCGCCGGAGGCACAGAGCGCGGACGCCGGCAATGCGGCGGTCGTCGACGTGGAGCCCAAGCCCGAGATCGCGTACGATGATTTCGCGAAGCTTCAGTTCCGCGTGGGCGTGATCCTTGCCTGCGAGGAGGTTCCGAAGTCGAAGAAGCTCCTGTGCTCGAAGGTTCAGGTCGGCAGCAAGGTGCTGCAGATCGTCTCGGGCATCAAGCAGCACTACAGCGCGGCCGAGATGGTCGGAAAGCGCGTGATGGTGCTCGCGAACTTAAAGCCCGCGAAGCTTGCCGGGATCGATTCCGAGGGTATGCTCCTGTGTGCGGAGGACGCGGAAGGCAATCTTTCGCTGATGACGCCCGAGAAGGATATGCCGTCCGGAGCGGAGATCCTGTGATGTTTTAATATGCATCCCGGACCCGGAAACGGGTGTTTTCAAAGGGGTGCCTCACAAGGCGCGTAAAGCGTCGGAAAATACTGTACACACTAGGCTTGCGACAGAGCGGGAACGGCGGTTCCCGCTTTGTTAAGTTTGTGTTACGAATTCACTCGGCACTTGTATTTTCCGAGGTTTTGATTTATTATGTTACTCGGGTCGAATGGTCGCCAAATCCCGTTGCGTATCAGGTTTTCGACGATCTTCACCGGCAGGCGGCGACCGCCTGCGAGCATTTCCGACGGGAGAGGAAATATGTTTAGGTTTATTAAAGAATTGAGATATTCGATGAAGCTGCGCAAGCATCTCTTCGTCGTTTTGATGATCATCATGGGTCTGATCTCCGCGGTGTATGTATTCCGCGAGAGTCTGGCGCAGTCGCTCCAGAAGGCGTTCCCGAACGATCCCGAGTACAAGGGTCTCGTGGAGCCGTCCCTCAAGGAGAACACGTACCGCATCATCGGATCCTACGAGAACACCGCGACCGCGAAGGATGTCGATATCCAGGCGGAGCTGACGCTCAACACGGCGCTCCACTCGGAGAAGATGTTCGGCTACGAGGAGGCGCTCATCTACAACGATCTCTACCTGAAGAACTATGTCGGTCCGGACAACGCGCTGATCGGTTTCGGCACGGAGAAGGAAGCCGGCAGCAAGGACGTGGAGATCGAGAACGGCAAATACTCCCGCCTCAACGCAGTATTCCTCTCGGAGGATGTGGTCAGAAAATGGCAGCTCGGTTCCGCGAGCCGCATGTTCCTCCGCGACAATACGTACCTCGGTACGATGAAGGTTGTCCTCGGCAAGCGCCTGGAGAGCGAGAGATACAACCTCGAAGAGGAAGGCAAGAATAAGATCACGCTCCGGATCGAGGGCCGCACCTTCGACGCCGAGATCATCGGATTTACGGAGCTCGGACAGTCCATTCAGATCGGCGATTCGCAGATCTGCCTCGACTACTATGTGATCTGCCCGTTCCTGGATCTCACCGGTCTGTACGGCGAGGGCCTGGACCGCTCCTTCGCGACGCGTCTGGAGCCGATCTACGTGGCGGATTCCTGGCTCAGCACCCGCGGCATGGACGTCAGCCTGATCAAGGATACCGAGGCGACGGTGTCGGAGTTCAGCAGCACCAAGGAATATGTGCCGCTCCGCACGCTTTGGATCTCCGAGACGGACATCGATGCGATGAGCAAGGTTCCGGACTGGTTGAAGTCGCTGCGTTCGCAGCATAAGAACATCAAAGCGGAAAATGAGTGCGCCGCATACGCCGGCTATGCATACTCCACCGCGGAAATGAGCTTCCTCGGTGTGAAGACCGATATCGAGACGCTCTACGACGGTTCCAAGTCGCTCCTGATCCGCGGCATGATCCCGGAGGATGAGTCGATCACCATCGGCGGCAAGACCTACGATCTCGACAATTACATCGTGATGATCAGCCCTCAGGATCCCGCGGCAGCGGCAGATGATGACGACGAGGACGACGAGGATTCCGACAAGCCCGAGGGCAAGACGTTCGATACCAACGACCGCCTGAAGCTCTTCCGCATCCTCGTTCTGAAGAACAGCTGCTATGTCAACACGAGAAACTCGGCGGATGAGATCCAGCGCAAGCTGACGCAGATCCTGGATTCCACCTGGGAGAATTACGCGAAGGACAACAAGGGCCTTGAGAGAACCTCCAGCTACTACGTGAAGGAAGCCGACAAGCCCGGCAGCGTTGTGTACCGCGAGTCCCTCAAGCAGGTTCCCGAGAAGCTCGAGAAGGTTGATTCCATCGGCTACTATGTATGCATTTTCCTGCTGCTTCTGTATTTGATCTACAAGTTCTTCAAGGGCTCGGATTTCTATACTACGATCGTGATGACCGGCGATACCAAGCTCGAGGTCGTGCTGATCTTCCTTGCGGAGGCTGCGCTCCTCTACGGCTTCGCCTGCGGCGTGGGCTTTGTTCTCTCCTGGGTTGTATGCAAACTGCTCGGGTTCGGAACGGTTGCGTTTACCCCGGTACTCACGAAGAACCTTCGGATCATCGGCATTCCGTTTGCGATCATCTCTCTGTTTATCCTGGTTAAGGATTACGGAAAGATTTTCCGCAGGCGCTGAGTTGTGCGGACATAGGGAGGATTCGTTACATGTCTTTGGAAGTTAAGAAACTCAACAAATATCTCGGTTTTGCCGGCAGCCGCAAGAAAGTCGTCCGCAACTTCTCCATGAAGGTGGAGGACGGCGAGATGGTGGCTATCGTCGGCAAGAAGTGCAGCGGCAAGAGCACGCTGGTGAACATTCTCACCGGTACCCTCTGGCCGAGCAACGGTTCGGTCATCTACGACGGGCACAAGATCCACTACTGGAATGTGTTCCAGACGGCGATGATCCGTTCCCGCCGCGTCGGTCTTGTGACCCGCGACACGCTGCTGGTTCCCGATCTGACGATCTACGAGAACCTGCTGATCCCGCTCGGACACCGCTTCATGACGCACAAGAACAAGCTGCGCCGCGCGAAGGAAGCGCTCCGCAACGTCGGTATGAAGGGCTACGGCAAATACTACCCTTCCGATTTCGAAGACCTTGAACTGCAGAAGATCGGCCTCGCAAGAGCCCTTGTACTGCGGCCGAAATACCTGATCCTTGATGAGCCCACGGGCAATCTCCAGTCGGCGGATGTCGACAGCTTCATGGAGCTTGTGGAGATCCTTAACGGCTCCGGCATCACGGTGATCGTGCTTACGCACTCCCGCCGGGTTGCCAACCACTGCCAGCGGTTGATCCCGATCGCCACCCTCATGGAGGCCCGTCGCGACGAAGACGAAGACGACGAGGATGATGAGGACGAGGACGACGAGGATGACGACGAGGACGATGATGACGATGATGAAGAACTCATCGGTTCCCTCGGCGGGTCTGCGGACGCGCGCAGACGTGAAAACTACGAGTCCGGAAAGAGTGATACTTCTTCCGACGAGGACGAGGATTATGAGTAAGAAAGCAACTGAGAAATCTGTGAGAAGTGCCGGCATCCTGATGCCGGTATTTTCACTGCCGAGCCCTTACGGCATCGGCACTTTAGGTAAGGCGGCGAAGGAGTTTGTGGACTTTGTCGCGAAGATGAAGCACCGCTACTGGCAGGTGCTCCCGGTGGGACCGACCGGCTACGGCGACAGCCCGTACCAGTCATACTCCGCCTTCGCGGGCAACCCGTACTTCATCGACCTTGACATCCTTGTGGAGAAGGGACTGCTGACGCAGGACGAGATCCGCGAGGGATATTTCGGCACCGAGCCGCGGTACGTGGACTACGGCGCCCAGTTCGGCAGCCGTTACGCGGTGCTCCGCAAGGCGTTCGCGAGAAGCAATTTCCGTGAGACACCGGAGTACGCCGCGTTTGTCAAAAAACACGAGTACTGGCTCCGGGATTACTGCCTCTTCATGGCGATCAAGGAGAGCGAGGGCTACAAGCCGTGGCAGGAGTGGAGCGATCATGACCTGAAGCTCCACAAGAAGGCGGCGCTCGCGGCAGCGGAGGAAAAGCTGGCCGACGAGATCGCGTTCCAGGAGTTCATGCAGTTCTCATTTTTCGAGCAGTGGCATGCGCTTCGCGCGTACGCTTCCGAAAAATGCGTGGAGATCATCGGGGACATCCCGCTCTACGTCTCGATGGACAGCGCCGACACATGGGCGCACAGCGAGCTGTTTGAGCTCGATATCGACCGCAACGCGACCGACATCGCGGGAGTTCCGCCGGATGCATTTTCCGATGAGGGACAGCGCTGGGGCAACCCTCTGTACCGCTGGGATGAGATGGAAAAGAAGAATTTCAAGTGGTGGCGCGAGCGCATGAAGGCCAACGCGGAGCTCTTCGACGTGATCCGCATCGACCATTTTATCGGCATCGTCAACTACTGGTCGATCCCGGCGAAGTGCAAGACCGCCAAGGGCGGCAAATGGCTCAAGGGACCGGGCCGGAAACTCACCGACGTCATCGACGAGTCCGCGAAGGGCGCGAAGATCATCGCCGAGGACCTCGGCGTGCTCACGAAGCCCGTGAAGGATCTGATCGCGGCCTGCGGCTACCCGGGAATGAAGGTGATCGAGTTCGGCGTCGGAGGCGACCCGGAGAACCCGTACCTTCCCCACAATTACACGAATTCCAACTGCGTGGCGTACATCGGCACGCATGACAACGAGACCCTCGCGGGCTTCCTTGCCGGCTGCCCTGAGTGGCAGCTCAACTGGATGCAGGGGTACTTCGGCATTTTGCGCCGCGAGGAACTGCATGACCAGATGATCCGCCGTCTCTACGAGAGCGTGGCGGACACGGTCATCATCCAGATCCAGGACTTCCTGCATCTGGACAATTCGGCGCGGATCAACCATCCGTCGACCCTCGGTTCGAACTGGCAGTGGAGACTGCTTCCGGGCGAGCTCGGCAAGATCGACACCGGTTACTACGGCTGGGTGTGCGAGATGTTCGGCCGCGCGGTGAAGGCGCCGGAGGAGTCCGCGAAGTAAGACGGCGTCGCGGACGATATGTATAAGGGGTTTATATGAGTAAGAAATACGATGTTGTTATCGTCGGAGCGGGGCCGGCCGGCATATTTACGGCCTATGAGATGATCACCCGCGGCTCGACGAAGAAGATACTGATGATCGAGAAGGGCCAGCCCATCGAGAAGAGAAGCTGTCCGAAGGCCGTGACCGGCCGCTGTGTCGGCTGCAAGCCGTGCAATATCACAACGGGGTTCTCGGGAGCCGGCGCATTTTCCGACGGAAAATTATCCCTGAGCTATGAGGTCGGCGGCGATTTTCCGGACCTGATCGGCGCGGACGCGGCGCAGGCGCTCATCGACTACACCGACTCGGTGTATCTCGCGTTCGGCGCGGACACGCGCGTGGAGGGCGTCAGCGAGCCTGAGAAAGTCAAGGATATCCGCAGGCGCGCGATCCGTGCGGGCCTGAAGCTCGTGGACTGCCCGATCCGCCATCTCGGAACGGAGAAGGCGCAGGAGCTCTATAAGAAACTCGAGCATTTTCTGCAGGATCACGGCGTGGAGATGATCTTCGGCTGCTCCTGCGAGGATCTCATCATCAACGACGGTGTGTGCAAGGGTGTGGTCATCAACCTCCCGGGCGGACGCACGGAGTATGAGGCGGACAGCGTGGTCGTCGCCACCGGCCGCCGCGGCGCGGAGTGGCTGGAGAAGCTGTGCGCACGCTATGACATTGCGCACAAGCCCGGCACGGTTGACATCGGCGTGCGCGTCGAGGTCCGCAACGAGATCATGGAGGAAGTGAACAGCGTGCTCTACGAGTCGAAGCTCGTCGGTTATCCGGCGCCCTTCAAGAACAAAGTGCGCACGTTCTGCCAGAACCCGGGCGGCTTTGTCTCCCAGGAAAATTACGACAACAACCTTGCGGTGGTCAACGGCCATTCGTACAAGGAACTCAAGAGCAATAACACGAACCTTTCGATCCTGTGCTCGCACAATTTTTCGGTGCCGTTCAACAAGCCGATCGAGTACGCGCAGAAGGTCGGTGAGCTCACGAACATGCTGGCGAACGGCCAGATCCTCGTGCAGCGCTACGGCGACATCCTTGCCGGAAAGCGCACGTGGGCGAAGGAGCTTGCGCAGTCCAACGTCCGTCCGACCCTGCCCGACGCGGTGGCGGGCGACATCACCGCCGCGATGCCGTATCGCGCGATGACCAACATCATCAACTTCATCCAGGCGGTCGACATGGTTGTGCCCGGCTTTGCCAGCACCGAGACGCTTTTGTACTCGCCGGAGCTGAAGTTCTACAGCAACAAAGTCAAGATGGAGCCCGACCTCACGACGAACGTCGCGGGTCTGTACTGCCTCGGCGATTCGTCCGGCTGGACGAGAGGCCTCATGATGGCATCGTCGATGGGCGTGCTGATGGGACGCCGTCTCGTATAAACACAACGGAAAATGAGCATGAAATAAGACCGGATACGGAACTCTCCGCATCCGGTCTTTTTTGTCTTTGCTTTCTATCGCTGCCAAGGCATTTGTTTATTGCCTTCGGTGCAACCACTTACGGTTGCTTTACTGCATTTTCGTCATTTTACAACCGCTTGGTTGTCCGGTTCTTTCTGCGGTGCCGACGCGGGAGAACCACGCAAATGATGATCAGGCACGGCAGGAAGGTTCCGAGGAAGATGGCGCCGCCGAGCAGCAGTGCCCGCGTCTTCACCGGGAGGGAACCGAAGGGTCCGTCAGTCTCGTTGGGGTTCGTGCGGACAACCCGCGGTGTCGCGGAAGGTCTCGGGGTCGATGTCGGCGCATCCGGGTCCACGGGGCCGCTCGTAGGATTCGCGGGAGCCGGCGTGATGTTGGCCGCCAGGTACGAGTTGTCGATGTTGACACCCTCACCGCCCTGGGATTCCAGCATGGACGGCGGAACGAGGAAGAACGGCCAGACCGCGTCAAATTCGCTCTGGGACATCGGGTACTCCTGATTGTAGAAGATGATGCCTGCGCGGCCGACGCGATGCCCCTGATAGCGGTAGACAACGTGTCCGATCACATTTTCCCCGTGAACGTACTCGGAGGGAATCTCGTAGGTGATGGTCTTCGTCAGCGTCGAAGGATCGCCGCCGTGAGGCAGGACAACCGAGGAATTGCGGTCGATATAGATGAGGTCGCGCGTGCCGTCGCCGAACATCGGACAGTAGTCAAAGAGTCCGGAGTAATCGTCATTCACGGCGCTCTCGATGGACTTCATCGAGTGGACCTTGTAGTTCTCAAACGCGTAGTTCAGGATGGAAACGGAGTCGTCGTAGGACGCGTCGTTGCCCGAGCAGCCGAGCACGATCGCGACGATGGTCATGCCGTCCTTCTCCGCGTAGGTGCACAGGGAGTAGCGGCCGTCGGACGAAGCGCCGCCGGATTTGCCGGCGATGGCGTACTCATAGGTCTTGTTCTTGCGGATGAACTGGTGCGTCTGCGCCATCGTGCGGGCGTCCTTGAGGTTCGTGACGGGGATCGAGTAGTACCGCGCGCCTGCCATGGTGCGGTATGTGGGGAACTTCATCAGCTCGCACGCCAGAAGGCCGATGTCATAAGCGCATGATGTCTGCTTCGTTCCGCCGGTTCCGGTGGCGCTGTCAAAGTTCGTGTTGATCCCGCCGAGAGCTTTCATGCGCTCGTTCATCATCGGGTAAAAGTTCGCGATCTTGCCGCCGCCCATCTTCTCGCCGAGCGCGTACGCGACTTCGTCCGCGGAGGCAACGAGCATGGCGCCCAGACCGTCGAGAACGGAGATGCGCTCATTTTCCACGATACCGATGCGCGTCACGTTGGTGCCGATGTTGTACACGGACGCGTAGGAAAATGAGAGCGTGTCCGACATCGAGAGATTTTCAAACGCCAGGAGCGCGGTCATCAGTTTCGTCAGGCTCGTGGGAGCGACGGAGGCGGAAGCGTTTTTGGAGTAGAGGACCGCCCCGGAGTTGACCTCCATGACGACGGCTGCCTGTGCGTTGATCTGCGGGCCGCCGCCCAGAACGGAATCCGTGACGGAGGAGTTGATGTTCGAAGGTTCTCCGTCCTCGCCGTCCGCCGCCGTAGGCACAGCAAAACAGACGGTTCCCAAAAGAAGCAGAACCGCCGTGATGAGCGCGATGCGTTTGCGAATGCGGAAAATGCGAGTCACGAAGACCTCCCCCACCGTCCGGAGGGACGGGATGAATCAGGCAAGCGGTTTACTGTCCGTAGTAAGCGTTCGGACCGTGCTTGCGAAGGAAATGCTTGTCAAGAAGCTCCTGCTGCATGCAGGGAGCGTCGCCCTCGAGAAGCATCTGGCTGTGCATCGCCATGTAGGCGAGCTCCTCGAGAACCACGGCGTTGTGTACCGCCTCCGCGGCGGAGGTTCCCCAGGTGAAGGGACCGTGGGAGCGGACCAAAACCGCGGGGATGTCCAGCGGCTTGATGCCTCTTGCGGTAAATGTCTCGATGATCACGTTGCCGGTCTCGAGCTCGTATGCGCCTGCGATCTCCTCGGGCGTCATGTAGCGCGTGCAGGGGATGTCGCCGTAGAAATAGTCGCCGTGGGTCGTGCCGCCGGCAACGATGTCAAGGCCTGCCTGCGCGTACGTGGTCGCGTTGCGGCTGTGGGTGTGAACGACGCCGCGGACGCCGGGCCATGCGCGGTAGAGCGCGAGATGCGTGGGGGTGTCGGACGAAGGCTTCTTCGTGCCCTCGACGACGTTGCCCTCGAGATCGACGACGACCATGTCATCCGCCGTCATTCCGTCGTAGGAGACGCCGGAGGGCTTGATCACGACGAGGCCGCTCTCCGGGTCATAGCCGGAGACGTTGCCCCAGGTAAAGGTCACAAGACCGTATTTGGGAAGCTCGAGATTGGCTTCCAGAACTTCTTTTTTCAACTGCTCAAGCATGGGTTATAAGTCCTTTCGTTCATTTATCGTAGTGCTGTATTCAATGGTTAGATCAGTCCTCCGGGAAGAACAGGCGCGCCTGCTCGCTCGCCATGTACGACGCCGTGGTCCCGAAGAAGTAGGAGTCACCGGCGATGTGAAGGATCTTGGAGGCGTTCACCACCGCGCTGTTGATGTCGTGGGTGACCATGATGATGGTCAGCCCGTCCTCGCGGTTGAGGGTACGGAGCGTCTCGTAAAGCTCGGCGGTCGCGGCCGGATCAAGGCCCGTGACGGGCTCGTCGAGCATGAGGATCTCGTGGGCGGCGATG
>JBGUPV010000018.1:0-31224 GCA_045130455.1 Lachnospiraceae bacterium
GGCGTCGGAGAGCATGCTCTCTCTGTTGTTCCCGGAGTTCCCGGTGCACAGCTGGTTCTACGCCGGCTACGGCATCGGCATGACCGCTGTCGTCGCGGTCGCGGTGATCGGGGCGCTCACGACGCTGCGGGTACCGGAAGAGAAAGAAGCGGATCCGGAAACTTCGGAGCAGGGAATTGCGAAATCGGAAACTCCGGCGACAACCTCGAAAAATGAAACCCGTACGCGCGGCCTGTGCATCGTCGCGATCGCGCTTCTCGTGTGCAGTCTTCCGCTGTGCCGCTATGTGCTCAACGGATTTTTATATGCAAGAGACAAGGTGATGATCCCGTTCGCGCCGCTGGCAGTGCTTCTCGCGGCGGTCTTCCTCACGGAGCTGGCGGAGCACCGTTTGAACCCTCGAAAACTTCGGATCCTCGTGCCCGCAGTGATCGCGTACGCGTTGCTGAGCGCGGCGGTGACCGGGTACTGGGGTGAGACGGCATTATTTGCCGGGGACATCCTGATCGTTGCGGGGGCATCCGTGCTGAAGGATGCGCGCAGGCGAATGGCTGCGGTGGTCGTTCCGTCCGTGCTGATCGCGCTTGTGTGCACGGTCGCGTATTCCGCCGGTGACACGCTGACGGAGCGGGAGTACGGCGAAGCGCTTCACGCGGAAGCCAAGACGAACCTTTTCTCGGAGGCCGGCGAGGAGCCGGAGGCGCGGAACGAGTGGTCGGAAAATGTGCTTCTCTGGAGAAGCAACGACCTGACCGTCGCGGACCTGACCGCCGACATTCTGTATACCCGGGGGTACAAAACGACCGCATTTTACTCATCGTTATACAACCGGAACTACATCGAGTCCGTCTACCGCGATCTCGAGATCCCCAACGCGTCCGTCAACGAGATTTCCGTCTCGCACATTCCGGACATTCTGTTCCAGACGCGCATGGGTGTGCGCTACATGATCTCCGAGGGTGACGCGCCCGCGGGCTGCGTGCCGGTCCGCGAGGAGGATGGGTACACGCTGTGGCGCAACGACGGCGCGTACACGATCGCGTATGCGACTTCGCGGAAAATGAGCCTCCGCGAGTTCCGATCACTCACGCCTGCCGACCGTGAGGTCGCGCTGCTTTCCTACGCCGTGGTGGACGAGGATCTGCCGGATGTGTATGTCTCGCCGATCGAGGACACCGGACTCTCGCCGGAGTTTGATTTTGCGAAGACGGACGATGGGCTTCTGCACGTGAAGACCGGGGCGGAAGCAACCTACACCGTGCCGGTCGCGGATTCGCTTGATACATACATTTACATCGTTCAGACGAAGCTGAAGGAGCGGCATGAACACCGCATCTTCATCACTGTGAACGGCGTTTCGGATATTCTGTCCGGGTCGACGAACGCGAACCCGAACGACAATTTCCTGATGCATTTTGTGTTGTCTTCGCAGAAGGAATGCAGGGAGTTGAAGTTTGAATTCCAGACGGACGCGGAATATGACTGCGAGCCGTTTACGATCCGACGGATGCCGGTGGCGGCGATCGCGGAGGCGAGGGAGTTCGTCACGATGGCGGATGTGCTCATGACTCCGGACACGAAGCCGAGAGAGCCGGAAGGTGTTCTGGAGGGCGAGATCGCGCCGCAAAATGACGGGATCCTCTGTTTTTCCATCCCGTATGATGAGAATCTGATCCTGACCGTCGACGGTTCGGAAGTGCCGATCTTCAACGTCAACAACGGGTATGTCGGCAGTGAGATCACGGCCGGAGTGCACACGTTCCGCCTGTCCTACCGCGCGCCGATGCGCACCGCTGGAATCTACATGAGTCTGGCGGGGATCGCGCTGTGGATCGCGCTTGCCGTGACGCAGCGGCTGCGGAAGAAGGCGTGACGGAGCGACACAAAAGATTGTCTCGGAGGCGTGGGAAAACCAAACGAATGACGCAAAGAACTGTCTTAGCTGCGTGAGAGAATCAAGCGAGTGACCCGAAGAACTGTTTCAACCAGTGTAAGAAAACCGAACGAGTGACATAAAATACGGGAGTACCGAAGGAATTCGATACTCCCGTTCTCCGTTTCCGATCACAGCTGCTCACGGATCTCCGATTCAGCGGCGCGAACGAGGTCGGCCAGCTCGCGGGCGGAGATGACGTAGCTGCCGGCGCTGCGGATGCCGATCTGTTCGAGACCGTCGGAGGTCGCGACGTGGATGCGGCGCTGCTTGGCGTGCTGCAGCGTGTACCGCTCAATGTAGGCGTCGGCCGTCTCGGACTGCCTTGTGTAGACGACCTGAATATTGTGGTAGCGAACGGATTCCTCGGCGTGGCCGGGGACGCGGTACGAGTCGAAGACGGCGATCACTTCAATGCCGCGGTAGGCGCTGAAGTTCGAAAGGATGTCGAGAAGTTTGCCGCGGGCGCCGTCGATGTTGACCTCGGCAATCTGCCGCAGGTCATCCCAGGCGTGGATGATGTTGTAGCCGTCAACGAGAAGACATTCGGGGCCCGCATTTTGCGAGGTCTCCGTTCCCCGATACGGCTTCGACGCGGGCTTGCGGACCGGCGGCTTTTTGTCCGGCCGGGAGTTGGCGTGGGAAGCGCGCTGCAGGATCGAATCGATCTCGTCGGTGCCGAGTGCAAGGTCAAGCTGCTCGTCGAGGGAACCGGAGGCCCGGCGCTCCGGGGAGAGCTCGGGCGACGCCGTCGATTCCGCGAGAACCGACGGCAAATGCATATACGAAAAGACTTCATTCCAGGGAACCGGGAAACCGGAGCCGGCGGCGCAGAAGACGGAACCGGGCGGATTGCGAAGGTCAGCCTCGGGATCGTAGCCGCGCTCGGCGATGACTTCCTCCGGATTGTGACACTCACGGTAGCCGTCCGGGCGGTAGGAGACCCGTCCGCGGCCTTTGGTCAGCGCGGGGAGATCCGCGGGAAGATCGCGAAATGCGGACACCGGCGCGTGTCCCGTGAGAACGGCCGAGCCGTCCGCGGCATCAGCTTCCCTCGTGAAATCAGCGTACGAGAGGTCGAGCGCGTGCATCACGCGCCCGAGGGAATCCTCGGGGGTCTGGATGCGGAAGGAGTACTGCGGCTCGAGCAGCACATTTTCCGCCTGCATGAGGCCCTGGCGCACCGCGCGGTAGGTGGCCTGCCGGAAATCGCCGCCCTCGGTGTGTTTGGGGTGCGCGCGGCCGGCGACAAGTGTGATGCGGACGTCCGTCAGGCAGGAGCCGGTGAGAACACCGCGGTGGCGCTTCTCGGCGAGATGGGTGAGGATCAGGCGCTGCCAGTTGCCGGAGAGCAGGTCCTCCGAAAGATCGGTGTCAAACACAAGCCCCGAACCGCGGGGAAGCGGCCGGAGCAGAAGATGTACTTCCGCGTAATGGCGGAGCGGCTCAAAATGCCCGACACCCTCGACGATGTCGGCAATTGTCTCATGGTACACGATGCTCCCCGCGTCGAAGGTGACTTCCGCCTCGAAACGGCCGGCGAGTTCTTTCTGCAGGATCTCCAGCTGCACCGCGCCCATGACTTCGATGTGGATCTCGGCGTTGGATTCCTCCCAGAGAACGTGGAGCGTGGGATCCTCCTCCTCGAGCCGGCGGATCAGCGGCAGAAGTTTGACGCTGTCCATGTTGAGGGGGAGAACACGGTAGGAGAGCACCGGTTCAAGCACGGGCTCCGCCGTGCGGACGCCGCTCCCGTACACATCACCGGCGCGGCTGTCGGTGAGCCCCGTGACGGCGCATACATCCCCCGCGGAAACGGACGGAACGACGGCAAAACGGTCGCCGGAGTACACGCGGATGCGGTCCGCCTTGCCCATGCCGGGAACGGTCTCCTTGGCTGTGAGCGTGCCGCCGGTGATCTTCATGTGCGTAAGTCTCGTGCGGTCCGCGTCGTACGTGATCTTCAGGACGCGCGCCCCGAAAGAGTCCGGATACTCCGGCATCTCAGTGAGGTCCGCAAGCGCCTGCAGAAACTCCGTGACCCCCTGATCCCGCAGCGCCGAGCCGAAGAAACACGGGAACATCCTGCGCTCGCGGATCAGCTTCGGAAAATGCGACCCGTCGATGGCATTTTCCTCGAGATACCCCGCGAGAAGCTGCTCATCGAGCAGGCTGAGGTCCTCCGCGTCGGGGTGCGTCATGTTGACGACCGCGTCGGAGAGGCGTGACTTGAGAAGCCGCAGCACCTCGGATTCGTCGGCGCCCGGCTGGTCCATCTTGTTGACAAAGAGAAATACGGGGATGTTGTAGTGCTCAAGAAGCTGCCACAGCGTCTCCGTGTGTTCGCGGACGCCGTTGGGCGCGGAGATCACGAGGACCGCGTAGTCGAGAACGTTCATGACGCGCTCGGTCTCCGTCGAGAAATCCACGTGGCCGGGCGTGTCGATCAATGTCACGGACATCCCGGGGAGGGTGAGGATCGCCTGTTTGGAGAAGATGGTGATCCCGCGCTCACGCTCCGCCTCCCGCGTGTCGAAGAACGTGTTGCGGTTGTCGACGCGGCCCATGGAGCGGATCGCGCCGGCGTGAAACAACAGGGCTTCCGACAGCGTTGTCTTCCCCGCATCCACTTCCGCGGCCATACCGATGACGATCTTCTTCATGATGGTTCCTCCTTTCTCCGAATCTGTAACATTTTACCACACAACCGGGAGCAAGGTCAAAAAGAAAGCGCAAAAAAACGGCATGACACGTCGTGCGCATCATGCCGTTAACGTCATTGTCGGATAAGGATTACTCCTCAACGATCGGAGCGTCAACCGCGTTCTTCGCAACGCTTGCAACACCCTTCTCGCAGTTCGGCTTCGTGGTGTAGCCTTCGCTTACGGCGATGATCTGGCCGTTCGCAGCCTTCAGGCGGAAGCGGAACTCACCCTTCTTGTCGGTGTAGATCTCAAACTTCGGATTCTTCTTAACTTCGAAGCCTTCCACGGTCTGATCTTCAACTGCGGCGCCGGAATTCTTGATCACGCTCGCGATACCCTTCTTGCAGTTGGTAAGAGTCGTGTAAACCTCACTCGTGGCGATAACCTGACCGTTGGTAGCCTTCAGGTCAAACTTAACACCGGTCTTCGTCTTCTTGATAACAAATTTTCCCATAGAGATACCTCCTTGATTGTTCGGAAGGGACCGTCGTCTCCTCCGTATGAATATTCACGTTCGTATTGTATCATCGAACGGCGCCGAATTCAAGCGTTAATGCAGGATCGGGCGAGGGAAATTAGTTGAAAAACGAGCGTCGTCGCGGTATACTTGGGACTGTGTGGGCCTTTGCGATGTCTGCTGAAAGGATCAATGTATGAAGAGACGGGAAAATGAGAAAACGAAAGGATTGCGGCATACCACGGGACGCCGGTGTCTCGCGGTCTGGCTGATCGTTGTTTTGATCGCCGCTTTATGCGGCTGTACGAATAAACCGAAGAAGGAAGAGGACGAGTTCTGGATCCGGACCGTCGACACCGGGTATGAGTTCGGATACGGCAAGGACAAATACGGCGACGTCACGATGGAATTTGTCGACGGCCTTCTGTATGCGGATTACAACGGAAATGTGACCATTCAAAACGGTGAGGACCGCTTTGTGCGCCTGTGGCAGGAGACCGACAACGGCGTGTCGCGCATGTACCTGACCGTCGGCGGGACCACGCAGGTGATCAACTCGTGGCCCGGCAACGAGATGTACTCGGTGGTGACGCTCGGTGAGCCCCTGTCCTACGGTGAGGACGGCAAGGTTTCGGACATCTCCATCTGGGTGGAGCAGCGCTCGAGAGATCTGACGAAGGACACGGCGACAAGCAACGTGCTGATCTCAATCAATGACATGGGGACGCTGCGGATCAGCGTATTTTCCGAATACCAGATGGATCAGACGCCGGCGCGCCGCGCCGAGAAGTACATCTTCCGTCTGAAGGACGGAAAATGGGCCGCGGACAACTGTATTGCCTCAAAATCGGTCTGGCTGATGCAGCGCAGCGACGCGGTCAGCAAGGGACGCCCCCTTTACGAGGCGACGGTGCAGATCCGCATGGAGTCGCTGGAGCGCACGCTGGCTTACCAGGAGACGCCTTTCGGCGATGACGGGACCAACCGTCACCGGATCGTCTGCACGGAGAAGGGGGAGACGACCCTCGAGGTGATCTCGGTGGAGGATCCGTTCGGCAGAACGAGTGTGCAGTACGTGTCCGACGTTAACGGCCTTTCGCCGTTTTCCGTCGATGAGGACGGCTATGTGCAGCCGGTGGACGGCTACAATCTCTATGCCGGCCGGCTCTATGACCATGCATATCTGTACAACGGAAAGATCGATACCCCCGACGAGGCATTGCATATCGGGGAGAAGATGATCGGCGGAATGAAGACGGAAGTCATCCTCTCCGACGAGATTTACGAAGGCGCCCTGTCCGCGGACGGGCGCATCACGGGAGCGCGGTACCGCAAGCACGCGTCGCTCCGCGTGACGGATCCTATGAGCGAGACGTCCGTGGATCTGCCGATCGTGTGCGGTGACTGGGGACCGGGCGACTCGGATGTCGCGATCTCCGAGCAGGCAAAGCCGATCCTCTCCCTCGCTTCGGAGGACGCGAGCGGATGGGATATCCTGCTGAAGGACCGGGAGTACACCGAGTCGGAGCCTGTCGGAGTCGGCAGGATCACCCTCGGGCAGAAACCGGATGAGACCGGCGATCTGCAACTGAGCGGCGATATCACGGTCCGCTTTGAAAACGGCGAGCGATTCCGCCTGACCAGCTCGTACCAGGAAGGAATGCGGTATTATTTTGCGGAGTATCGCGACGAGAGGATCCCGATCGCGGCAACGCCCGAGGAAGAGCCTCTGGTCGTTTCGAGATTTGTCGAGCTTGAGGATTATCCCAGCGCGGAGACGGTAAATAAGCTGCTTCTGGCGGTAGGAACGCAGGACGGAAAAAACCTCGTGCAGTTCTCGACCACGAACGACGGTGCGGTGATGATCCGTGTCGCGCCGCTCGCGGAGGGACAGACTTCGACGATCCACAGGTTCACGTACCGGTTCTTCCTGCACGGAAACGGTCCGATCCTGGCGGAGGAGCATGTCGTGACGCAGACCAACGAGCGCGGCACCGAGACGATGTCGACGGACACGGCGTACTGTTATTGGGGCGAGACGGCGAAGATGTCCGCCGGCGACACCCGCACGATCCACGGAACGGATGACGCTCCCGATGTGACGGCGGCGGAGAGGTTCTATACATACGAATACGAGGGCAAGCCGGAGATGTCGGTCGTCTCCGAGAAGACCGAGAACGGCACCTACATTCTCAAGGAACTGAAGACGCAGATGGGCGGCGCTTACGGCGAGATCGAGGACGTTCAGGCGGTCGGAGGCGTGCTGTACGTGGAGAGCCGTAGCCTCGACGACATGGACTACTCCGATGCGGATATCGCGATGGCGATCCGTGCGGAAGGCGGCTACTGCCCGGTGCGCATCTGGGCGGCCTGGGAGACCGACCATCTCGTGGCGCGCGTTCAGATCAGCGAGGAGTACCAGGAGGCGTTCCAAACCCTCGACGGCACGGTGGTATCGCCGGCGGCCTGCCGAAGAACGGCGTACCTGGAAATCCTCGAGAAGACGACCGGAGACCGCGTGGTGATCCCCATCGGAACCGGTTCGTGGCACGCGGTTGAGTATTAAAACAACGGAAAATGAGGGGCATTTTACGAATTAGCACTCAGGGCTTGACAGTGCTAACAACATGTGATATAACAATAAGCGCAGTCAAAATGCAATGTAAGGCATTTGACAAAATCGGACAAGAAAGAAGGTTTTACTCATGAAATTAGTACCTTTGAGCGATAGGGTTGTTCTGAAGCAGAAGGCTGCCGAGGAGACCACGAAGTCGGGTATCATCCTGACGACAGCTTCGCAGGAGAAGCCGCAGGAAGCGATCGTTGTAGCCGTAGGACCCGGCGGGATCGTGGACGGCAAGGAAGTAACGATGCAGGTCAAGGAAGGGGACCAGGTCATCTACTCGAAGTACGCCGGCACGAACGTTAAGCTCGGCGAGGATGAGTACATCGTTGTAAAGCAGAGCGATATCATCGCGCTGGTCGTAGACTGATCGATCCCGGCAGAAGTCGGTTGAATAGCCGCGCGCTTTGTGCGGAAGGAAAGGAAGTAACATACTATGGCTAAGATTTTGAAATATGATGTTGACGCGAGAAAGGCTCTTGAGAGCGGCGTCAACCAGCTTGCGGACACCGTGAAGGTGACCCTCGGACCGAAAGGCCGCAACGTGGTTCTGGAGAAAGGCTACGGCGCTCCGTTGATCACGAACGACGGTGTTACGATCGCGAAGGAGATCGAGCTTGAGGACAAGTTCGAGAACATGGGCGCACAGCTCGTGAAGGAAGTTGCGACGAAGACCAACGACGTGGCCGGTGACGGTACCACGACGGCGACGGTTCTCGCGCAGGCAATGATCAACGAAGGTATGAAGAACCTCGCGGCAGGCGCTAACCCGATCGTGCTCCGCAAGGGTATGAAGAAGGCTGCGGAGTGCGCGGTTGAAGCTCTCAAGGGAATGAGCTCCGCGGTTTCCGGCAAGTCGCACATCGCCAAGGTTGCGACGATCTCCTCGGGCAGCGAAGAGGTCGGCGAGATGGTAGCCAACGCGATGGAGAAGGTTTCCGAGGACGGCGTTATCTCGATCGAAGAGTCGAAGACGATGATGACCGAGCTCGATGTGGTTCAGGGTATGCAGTTCGACCGCGGTTACATCTCCGCGTACATGGCAACCGATATGGACAAGATGGAGGCGGTCCTCACGGATCCGTTCATCCTTCTCACCGATAAGAAAGTAAGCAACATTCAGGATCTTCTTCCGGTACTCGAGCAGATCGTAAAGACGGGTAAGCAGCTTCTGATCATCGCCGAGGATGTCGAGGGCGACGCTCTTTCGACGCTGATCCTCAACAAGCTCCGCGGAACATTTACCGTTGTTGCGGTGAAGGCTCCGGGCTACGGCGACAGAAGAAAGGAAATGCTCCAGGATATCGCGATCCTCACGGGCGGCACGGTCATCACCGAGGAGGTCGGCCTGTCTCTCAAGGATGCAACGATGGATATGCTCGGCAGCGCGAAGAGCGTCAAGGTGCTCAAGGAGACCACGACGATCGTCGACGGCGGCGGAGACAAGAAGGCTGTTACGGACCGCATCGCTATGCTCCGTGCGCAGTATGACAATACGACCTCGTCCTATGACAAGGAGAAGCTTCAGGAGCGTATCGCAAAGCTTGCGGGCGGCGTAGCCGTGATCCGCGTAGGCGCTGCTACCGAGACCGAGATGAAGGAAGCGAAGCTCCGCGTTGAGGATGCTCTTGCGGCAACCAAGGCAGCCGTTGAGGAAGGTATCATCGCGGGCGGCGGATCCGCTTACCTGCACACGATGGGCAAGGTTAAGGCTCTGGCTGAGACCCTCGAGGGCGACGAGAAGACAGGCGCCAACATCATCCTGAAGGCTCTTCAGGCACCGCTCCTCACGATCGCGAAAAATGCGGGCTACGAGGGAACCGTCATCGTTGACAAGGTCATGAACATGGAAGACGGCATGGGCTTTGATGCTTACACCGGCGAGTATGTCAACATGGTTGAGAACGGAATCATCGATCCTGTTAAGGTAACCCGTTGCGCATTGGAAAATGCGACGAGTGTCGCAGCAACGCTCCTGACGACGGAAGCGGTTGTGGCGATCAAGAAAGAGCCCGTAGCACCGGCAGCACCGGCAATGCCCGAGTATTGATCCGGGCAGTTTTACGGACAACAGTCGAACAGAATGACAGGACAAACGCCCGGCGGGATGACCGCCGGGCGTTTTTGCGTTTTCGGGCAGGATGCACAGGATCGGCGAGCCGGTTTTGTGCATCATTTTCCGTGTGGGAGAAAACCTTCGTCAATGTGCACACGGCATTTTGCACTACGTTTTTCGAGGCGCCGGAAAACAGTGACAAAAAGATTTCGTAACGAGATATGGTCGTTGACGGAGCGAAAACGGCGGGCTTATGATGGCGGCACAAAGCGAACGGAAGACTTGTGTGACGGAGGAGATATGAAGACGATAGCAATCATTTATCACGGCAGGAAGCATCTGGAGAGGCTGACGCTCGCGCTGCGAAAGCAGCTCCCGGAAGGGTATGAGGTGGCCGGTTTTGCTTCCGCAGCCGAGTTCCTGTCCTGGGAAGGACACGGCCGGGTTAAGGCGCTGCTGCTCTCGGAGGAGAGCAGCACGCCGGAGGAGAAGGAGAAACTGGTCGCGATGATCGCGGCAAGGAAGATCCCCCTTTGGAATCTGACGGAGGACGCCGATCTCGTGGAGGAACCCGGGCAGATGTTTCTGTTCCAGCCGATCGACCGGATGGCGGAGAGACTTCGGGAGAGTCTCGGCGGGAATCCTTCCGCCGGGAAGGCAACGGAGCCACAGAAGACGGAATGCACCTGCGTCGGCGTGATCGCGCTCGGCGCGGAGAACAGCACCGCCTGCGCGATGCGCATCGCAAGGGAGCGCGCGGTCCGCAGGAAGACGGTACTGCTGTGCGTCAATCCTTGGCCGGAGGAATCGAAGGACTGGAAGCCGGGGGAGAGCGACATGTCGGAGCTGTTGTATCTGCTCAAAGAGTACGGCTCTTCATGGTATCAGCACGAGAAGTTCTGCCTGCGGCCGGCAGGCAATGTGAAGGTGATCAGCGGGTACAGCTGCTTCACGGATTACGGCCAGTTCGCGGAGGAGGACGCGGAGGCGCTCTTCGCGGGGCTGGAGGCGGCCGGGTACGATTGTCTGGTCGTGGATTTCGGGGCATCGCCGCAGCCGTCCCTCGCGGTCAACTGTGAGGAGTTGTACGTGCTCGGGACCGGAATCGGCGGGCGTTACGCCGTTCTGGAGCGGATGCTCCGGGAGGAAGGGATCGCGGAGCGGCTTCACCCGGCGAGCTGAGCGGAAAAACCATGCGGAATTGTATGCGGGAGATACAGGGGCGATCGTTTGCGGAAAACCGGTCGAAACGCAGGTGGAAGCCCGCGTGAAAGGATGAAGGAATTCATCCGGAAGTATGCGCGTGACAGAGGAGTCGTTGGGAATGGAAAAGCGAAGAGAGAAATTGCGAGCGGCTCTGACCGAAGCCGTTCTTTCGAAGATCGACGGGTCCCGGGAACTGAGTGACAGCGAGATGCTCGAGTTGATCGAGCAGGTGATCCGCGTGTACTCTGCGGACCACGTGATGACGGCCGTTGAGAGGGTCACGGGGAAGCGTGACGTCTTCAATTCACTGCGCGGGCTGGATGTCCTGCAGGAGCTGATGGAGGACCCCGAGATCACCGAGATCATGGTCAACGGACCGAGGGATATCTTCATCGAGAAAGACGGGGTTCTGTATCGGAGCGAGGCTCATTTTTCGAGTGAACGAAAGCTGCAGGAAGTGATCCAGAAGATCGCGGGCGGAGTGAACCGCGCCGTCAACGAGGCGCATCCGATCGTGGATGCGAGACTCTCGGACGGAAGCCGCGTGAATGTGGTCCTGCCGCCGGTCTCGCTGAACGGGCCGACGGTAACGATACGAAAATTTCCGAAGGACCGGATCACCATGGAGCGGCTGGTCGCTCTTGAATCGATCTCCCGGGAGGCAGCTGATTTTCTGAAGACGCTCGTTCAGGCGGGATACAACATTTTTGTCAGCGGGGGAACCGGCAGCGGCAAGACAACGATGCTCAATGCCCTGTCGGACTATATCCCGGAGGATGAACGCGTGGTTACCATCGAGGATTCGGCGGAACTGCAACTCTCCGGGATCCCGAATCTGGTGCGGCTGGAGATGCGCAATGCCAACGCCGAGGGGAATCACGCGATCACCATCCGTGATCTGATCAAGACGTCCCTCCGAATGCGGCCGTCCCGTATCATCGTGGGGGAGGTACGGGACGCGGCCAGCATCGACATGCTGCAAAGCCTCAATACGGGGCACAACGGGATGAGCACCGGACACGCCAATTCACCGGCGGATATGCTCTCCCGAATTGAGACGATGACACTGCTGGGGGAGGAGATCCCGCTCCTGGCGGTTCGAAAACAGATCGCGTCCGCGATCGAGATCATCATACAGTTGGGCAGACTCCGCGACAAGACGCGCAAGGTCTTGGAGATCACGGAAGTTCTTGCCTGCGTGGACGGTGAGATTATTCTGAATTCTCTGTATCGATTCCGTGAAATAAAAGAGACAGAGGATGGGATGATCATAGGGGAACTCCGGTCGACCGGACATACTCTGCAGAGACAGGGAAAGCTGCTTGCGGCGGGACTGTCCCTGCAGAGTCCGGAAGACGGAAAGGCGTGTGCCGTATGAGGAAACTGCGATTTGTGATGACACATGTTCTGCTGTGTGCGGCAACCGCATTTGTCTTTTTTCAGAGCGTGAAGAGCCTGATCGTACTGATCCCGATCTTCGGGATCCGTATGTACCGCGGGAGACACGAGCTGCGGGAGCAGTACAGGCGTCAGCTGGAGGAACATTTTCGGGACGGACTGCAGTGCCTGCTGGCATCCCTGGAGGCCGGATACAGCATTGAGAACAGCATCGCCCACGCGGCTTCGGACCTTCGCATGATGTTTGAGGAGAAGGAGCCGATCGTGAAGGAGTTCCGTCGGATGGAGTACAGGATTGCCGGAGGCGCGAGCGCGGAGGCGGTCCTGACGGAGTTCGGGGAGCGGAGCGGGGTTGCCGACATTCGGAATTTCGCGGGCATTTTCGTGATCGCCAAGCGGACCGGAGGCGACGTCGTCAAAGTGATCCGATCCGCCACGGACACGCTCTATCAGAAGCAGGAGGTCATGCGGGAAATCCACACGATACTGCTCTCCAAGCAGTTTGAAGTGGGGATCATGAAGGCGATGCCGTATCTGATGATACTGTATTTTCTGCTGTTCTCGCCGGCGTTTCTGGCACCGATGTACACAGGGACGCTCGGACCGATCATCATGTTTTTTCTGTACCTGCTGTATCGGGCGTTCTGCCTGATCGCGGAGCGGATCGCAAGGATCGATATCTGAGTCTGAACGGCTGTGCAGTGAAAAACCGGCGTTCGGGAATGTGCGGCGGATAGCGAAGGTTAAGTTCGGAGCGGCGGAGAGGATCTGAGCCGGAAGCCTTGATACTTCAGCACCGGGGAGGAGGATTATATGAAAACGATCACGGTTGCCGTCGCGCTTCTTGTGCTCGCGGCGGCTGCAATTGTCGCAGGCTGGAGGCTTGCGCTTCGAAACACGGATGACAGGGAACTGCTGCAGGGCCGGAAGAGAGTGCTGTATTGCGGGTATGCGGGAGCTCTCCTGAAGCGGTGGCTGCTGCGAAAACTCCGCATCGACGAGGGTGAGGAGATCTATTATCGGGAGATGTACGTCAATGAACGTCCGGGAGCGAAACGGATGGAGGAGGACTGCATTTTCGGGATCGGGATACTCGCACTTGCGATCGGGTTGGCGACGGTACTTCTGGTGAACGCGTATTCCGGCAATTTTTCGGCAACCCGCGTCGAGCAGTTGGAGCGGCCGGAAAGCGGAACTGGCGTGGCGAAGGTCCAGGCAAAATACCGGAACACTCAATACGACCTGTCGCTTGCTCTGACCGAACGGCAGATGACGACCGAGGAGATCCGTGAAAATGCGGTTCATGCGGAGGAGGAGATCCTGAACTGGATCCTCGGAAATAACGAGAGCGCGGATTGCGTCACGACATCGCTCATTTTCCCTGAGACAATTCCCGGGACGCCGATCGCCATCCGTTGGAGCACTTCGGATTATCGGATCATCGATTACTCCGGCAAAGTGAATACGGAGAACTGCGGCGAAGACGGGGAGATCGTGACTCTGACGGCGCAGATGACTTACGGAGACTGGGAGGAGACGATCCAGATTCCGGTCCGCGTGTGCGCGGCGGACAGTCGTTCGAACGCGGAGCGGCTGATGCTGGAAGAACTGCTGGCACAGACGATCAAGGAGCAGGCACATGAAGACCGGATCGTGCTTCCCGAGCAGATCGAAGGAACGAAAGTGGAGTTTTACGAGGAGCGCAAGGCGTCACCGTGGATATTGACGGCTTACGCGGCCTTGCTCGGGGTGGTCCTTTGTCTGGCAGTGATCAGCAGGAGAAAGCAGCGGAAGAAAGACCGTGAACGACAGTTGCTGTGCGACTATCCGGATGTGGTCAGCAAGCTGTCCCTGTTGATCGAAGCCGGTTCCACGATCCGTACTGCATGGGAGCGCGTCGCCGACGATTACGTCGGACATAAGGAACGAAACTCGGAACGGCGCTATGCGTACGAGGAGATGCTTCACACCAAAAACCGGATGTCGATGGGCGTTTCGGAGGAAACCGCGTATGAGGAGTTCGGACGGCGATGTGCCGGCATTCGCTATCTCCGGCTGTCGTCCATTCTGGTGCAGAATCTCACCAAGGGGTCTGCCGGTGTGTTGCCGCTTCTGCAGAAAGAAGCGGAGGAGGCTTTCTTCGACAGAAAGGAGCAGGCCAAACAAAAGGGGGAGGAGGCCGGGACCAAGATGCTTCTGCCGATGGCGGGCATCCTTGTGGTTATCCTTGCCGTAATCTTGATCCCGGCGTTTATGACACTTTGAACGCCGGTGCCGCATAGCGGAAAGAAAAGAAGAAAACAAAGAAAAAGGGGGAGAATTATGAAACGTTTGATCATGAAAATGAAAGAAATTGCGGAGAGTTTTAAGGAAGACCAGCAGGGAATCGGAGTCGTTGAGATCATCCTGATCCTCGTGATCTTGATCGGTCTGGTCTTAATCTTTAAGAACGAGATATCGTCGATCGTTTCCTCGGCATTTGACTCCATCAAGCTCAATTCCGAGGCGATCGTCAAATGAAAACGCGGATCGGTTTCGCCGGGGAACCCGGGGAGGATCTCAATGTCTCAACAAGACAGAAGAGTACGGGGAAGACCCGGAGACGTGCTGACGGTGCCATCACCATCCTGATGACGGTGGTGTTCATGCTGATGATGTCGCTGATCCTGGTAAGTCTGGAATCGGCGCGCCAGCAGGGAGCGGTCGCGATGCTGCAGATGAATGTGCAGACGGCGGCGGAGTCGGTCCTCGGCTCCTACTATGCGCCGCTGTTTGACCAGTATGACCTTTACGGCCTGTACGATGTGGATATTGCGGAGGAAGTGAAAGCCTATGTAAATGCGTCGGCGAAGCCAAACGAAGGGAAACCTTCGCATTATCAGGGGGAGACATCGTCCTATTACAGCTACGCATATGAGATCGCCGATGTTGCGCTCACGGAATCCATTGGGCTGCTGGACGGAGGAACGGATCTGTGCCGGCGGCAGATGATCGCGGCCGGTGCGGTCAGCGGAGTCGAGGAATTGGCAGAACTGCTGCTGAATGCCGTTAAACTCCTGAAAGACGCAGAACAATCGTCCGAAGGACTGGAACTGGAACAGAAGCTGGAAAGGGAGCTGTCGATCATGGATGTCAGGATCCTTGAGTTGATGAAATATATCGACGGGATCCCGACGGACAAGAACGGAGTCATTCTGGAAAAAGACGGGACCGTGAAGCCGGTGCTGCAGTTTGCCAAGAGACTGGTTCCGTCGGAGATCAGTCCGGAGAGTGTTCACATGAACAATCCGACATTTTACGGGTCACTTCAGCCGTATTACTGCAGTGCGGAAACATTGATCAGGGAAATCCGGGACACGATCGAGCTGGGGAGCGTGGATATTCATCGCCCGGTCCGGGAATCGGCCGTTGAAAAGAATCTGTTCCTGACAGCGCTGTGTTTTATTCATCTGGATTCGATCAACGATGCAATCGGGATTCTGGACGACCTGATCGAACTGCAGGAAAAATACAAACCGATGGTCAATGAGCTGCAAGAATATCTTGAGACGGCGGGACCGCTGCTGGACAAAGATCTGTATTCCTCGCTTCAGGACAGTCTGAAACTGTTCCGAAACTATGTCGGGTTTGATAAAAATATCCCCGAGTATAATTTTACGGCGATGAAACAACGGCTATTGATCAACAAGGGGATCTTTGAGGAGGTACTTCCGCTGACGCAGAGGGAGAAGAAGACGAACATTGACTGGAGGAAGACATACGAGATCATCGCGAAGAAGATGGAGGCGTACAGCATCGAGTCTCTGCAGCTGGATTATTCTAAAGTCAAGAAATCGGATGCTTCGAATTCCGGTCTCTGGGGCACGATCAAGAGTGTGATCACGGAAGGGATCACGGGAGGCGTGTACGGCAATGACATCTCGCTTTCCGATGCGAGCATCGTGTGGGCAGTGGGATTGCCGTCAGGGTATGCGTTCGGGGATTTTCAGAGTCTGTGTGTGATCCCGGGAATGTCCAACGAAGGGTCGATGGACCGCAGTTTCCTGGAGACCGTGATGGATGGGAATCTTCTGAGTGCGCTTTTGGACCGGCTTGCGGACGGGATCGTCAATCTGTCGGAGAAACTTCTGCTGATCACTTATTTTGCGACACACATGACCAGCTTCGCCGACTCGGACGAGAAGGCCAAAGGAGTGTTGCATTATGAGCAGGAATATCTTTTGTTTGGAAAAAACTCGGACGCTGACAATCAAAGGAGCGCGACGCTGAGCATTCTCGGACTGCGAACGATCATGAATCTGATCCACGTGCTGGTCAACGGCACGAAGCGGGCGGAGGCGTTGCTGGTCGCGACGGAGATCCTCGCGCTTCTTCCGCTGCCGGTCCTGATCAAGATCGCGCAGTATTTGATCCTTGTCGTGTGGGCGATTCAGAATGCTTATCTTGAGACAGCCGAACTGCTCCGCGGGAAAGCGGTCCCGGTCCTGGTAACCGAGAGCACATTTCAGCTTTCCATGGCGGATGCGTTTACCATGACCAGGTCGAGGCGGATCGAGAGAGCCAAGGAGTACCAGCCTCCGCCGAGTTTTCGAATGAAATACGAACACTATCTCTGGCTTTTGATGTTGTTCAAGAGTTCGGACACGCTCACCGCGAGGGCCTTGGATATCATTCAGGTGAACATTCAGGCCGGTGTGGACGAAAAGTTCCGGATCGAGAACTGCATTTACGGTTTCGGAGTGGAAGTGGAAGCAGAGCTTCCCAGCCTATACACGGATTTTGTTCCTTCGCAGGACGGAGGAACAAGCATTACCTCCTATATGATACGCGAGAAGTGTGCCGTAGCCTACTGAGGATCGGCACTCCTCTCGGACAGCTATTCCGGGATACAACACTCTAACAATCTTTCTCCGGGGGGATCGCGTGGATAGCTGTCCGAGGGGAGTGTCCGGGAGACCGTGTGAGGCCGACTTTGAAAGCGGGAATGTGAAGCTGGCAGCGAGACACTCTGCGTAAGCAATCGTAAGGTGAGAGACCGTGAGGAAGAGACAGAGGGGGAGAGATATATGAACGGGAGAGAAGTTCGTTCGCGGACCGGCGGTTCGCTTACCGTGGAAGCCTCGCTGACAGTTCCTCCGGTATTTCTGTGCCTGTGGATGTTTTTACAGTTGTTTCTGTTTTTGCATGTTCAGACGGAGATGCAGACAGCGATGAATTCGGTCGTGCGAAGGTTGTCTGAGTACGGAACAGTCTACTCGCAGATTTCGTCCATGAACGCGGAGGAAGCGGATGATCTCATACATAAGATCGGCGTTGACACTGCAATCGGAAGAATTGCCGGACAGGCGTATTTGGGATATCTCCTGCGCGAAGAGATCGAGGATGACGAATGGATCGCAATGGTGAGCGGCGGAACTTCGGGGGTCAGTGCCTCCGGGAGCACGCTGTTCGAAGAGAAGGGGAAGATAACGCTTCTGGTTTCGTACCGGTTCACGCCGTTTTCCTCAATCATTTCCTTCGGGTCGCTTCCCGTGGTCCAGAGGGTGGATGCCGGGAGTTTCTTCGGCAAGGACCGCGTGGTGAAGAAACCCGCAGAGGACGAGGAGGAAGAGGAACAGGACATGGTATATGTTGCCGCCCGAGGTACGGTGTATCACTGTGTGGCGACATGCACTCATCTGAAGATCGATGTCCGGCAGGTGGCTTACGCGGATGTCGGCAAGGAGCGGAACAACGACGGCGAGATATACCGTCAGTGTACATACTGCGATCACACGCCGATCGGAAGCACTGTGTACATCACCGATTACGGAAATCGTTTCCACACGACGGTGACGTGCAGCGAGTTGCGGAGAACATTCGAGAGCATCACGAAGGAGGAGGCGGAATCCCGTGGTTTGCGAGGGTGCAAGAAGTGCTGCGCATCCGCGTCCGCACAATGAAGAGTTACTTGCGGAGGGTAGTGTTGTGAAGTCCGGAGACTGGATAGAGATCGGCATTCTCGGCCTGATCACGCTGATCGGGGCTGTGTTTGATCTTAAGACGAAAAAAATACCGACGGTATTGTTGATCACCGGCGGGCTGGCTTTGGCTGCAGCGGTTCCGCTTTTTGCCCAAGAGCTTCCGCTTCGACAACGGCTGCTCGGGCTGGTGCCGGGACTGATCCTGTTGGGGATATCCCTTTGGAAGAGAATGATCGGGATCGGTGACGTTGTACTGATCCTCATGTACGGATGGGGACTCGGTTTTCGAATGATGTGCTTCCATCTGTTGATCAGTTTTCTGTGTCTGTTTCCGGTATCTTTGTCTTTGCTTGCCTTCCGCCGGCTTAAGAGGACAGACACGATCCCGTTCTATCCGTTTGCGGCGATCGGATACGGACTCATGCTTGCCACGCTGTGGATGTGAGCGGAGGTGGTATATGGGGAGAAAAGTGAGAGGATCCTACACGGTGGAAGCGGTCTTTGTCATCCCACTGGTCACGATGATCATAATCCTTTTGATCGATATGTCACTGTATCTGAGGGATCTGACGACAGCGCGGGCGCTGGCAGTCCGGATCGCCGAGGAAACCAGGGCGCTCAATCTTAACGACGAGTTGCCGGAGTACGGAAGGGTCCTTTATGAACGGAAGGTCAGCCGATCGATATGGTCGGACTGGTTTGGAGGAACCGATGACGAAGATGAGGAACACATGATCTCCCGCCTGCGGGAGAAGACGGAAAATGCCTTCTGGGTAAGCCGAGCGGTCTCCCCGGTTGTGGAGATCGGTGGCGGCGAGGTGAAAGTACGGTTTCGGTTGGAAGGCGATTTCGGGATCCCTTTGTGGGGAGACGCAGGAAAACGATGGTTTACGGATGACGTGGCCTGCAGTGTGGACTGCAGGGACACTGTCATGCGAACCAGGATCTACTCGGCGATCATAGAGACGGGGGAGAAGATCAAAGGGGTCAGTGAGATCTTGGAGAAACTCGGCGGAATACTGAACCGTCTGACAAAGTGAGCAAACCGCTTGATCGAAGGTCGATGACGGAGCGCAGATGCCGGGAGGAGAAGGATGGGACGAGGATGAACACGAAGGGCGGATTTGAATTACAATGGGAGAGAACACATGCCTTGGAAGGGTCCTGGCTGGTGGTCCGGGATCTTCCCGAGGAAGAAACTTTTGAGGAAGATATGATCGCGCATAATGTGATCCCGGGGATACTGCCGATGATCACGACACGGTTGGACGGCACAAAACAGAGACGGTATCTGATCGACGGATGCTGTTCGCTCCGGGAGAGTCTGTTAGGGCAGAAACTGTCGGGGCAGGAGTTCCGCAATCTCATGAATCAACTGTTCACGAGGATCGCGGAAGGGAGAAGGTATCTGCTTCGGGAAGAGAGCTTTGTTGTGCGGCCGGACACGATCTTTGTCCGGCTTGATACAGGGGAACCGGAGCTGATCTACTGCCCGGAGTATGAATGTCCGCTTCCGGATCAGATGCGCTCCCTGTCCGATTGGCTTCTGGAATACCTCGATGCCGGTGATGCGGAAGCCGTGTACAGCGGCTATGCATTCCATGTCATGAGCCACGAGGAAGGCAACACCATGCAGCGCATGATCGGCATGCTCTCGGGGGAGGAATCCCCGGGCGACGTATTGCGGATCCCGCAGTATCAGGTCGCCGAGGAGAGCCGCGACATGCGTGGAGGTGAAAACGCGAGATATCGGTCGCCGGAGACGGGAAATACCTATGAACCGGGTGTGCTTGCGGCGGACGACCTCGGCGGACGCAGGACGGCCGCCGGGACGCAGAAGAAGAAAGGCCTCCGCGGTTTCTTTTCCTTCCTGAGCGGATTGTCGGTTTTCTGCGGATTTGTCGGGCTTCTGATCTGGATGATCGGATGACGATTTCGTTGACAAAATGCCTCTTTCTTTGGTACAATTACAGTACCGTTAAGGGAAGGAGGAGGTTGCGGATTTGTTAGTGTTTTGGGGTGTTCCGCAACGACTACCACATGAAGAGAATAATCACGATCAGCCGCGAATGCGGCAGCGGCGGACGAACGATCGGCCGCAAACTTGCAGAGAAACTCGGATATGCGTTTTATGACAAGGAACTGATCGACCGCGTTGCCAAGGAAAGCGGTCTGGCCAAGGAATTCATTGAGGAGCAGGGCGAGCATATCACCGGCAGCCTTCTGTTCAACATCGCCAGCAACATGACCTACGCGGGCCAGGTGTTCGGCGGGCATATGCTTCCTCTTCAGGATCAGCTTTATGTTGTTCAGAGCGATATCATCAAGGAGATCGCGGAGAAGGAAGAGGCGGTCATCGTCGGAAGATGCGCGGACTATATCCTCAAGGATCGCGACGATGCGCTGCACGTGTTCATCCATGCCAACCTGAAAGACAAGATGGAGCGTGCCGTGAAAGATTACGGTTTCGAGGCCGATACCGTAGAGAAGGGGCTTCGCAAGAAGGACAAGGCGCGTGCGAACCATTACCGCTATTACACCGACAGCGAGTGGGGCAAGACGCAGAATTATGATATCACGCTGAATTCGAGCACCTGCGGTCTCGACGGTTGTGTGGACATTCTCTACACGATCGTGAAGGAACTGTAAGTTCAAACCGAAAACGCAAAAAGAAAGCGCCGGGCGGTTACCTGCCCGGCGCTTGTTGTTTCGGATCGTTATTCCATTTCCTTGCCGTTGACCGTCACGAGCGCGGATGATTTGCGGACCGGCGTCCCGCCGACGAACGCGTCGTCGTTCGCGGTCAGTGTGATGATGCCGGCATCGAAGTTGATGACGCCGTTCTCGTTGGTCTTAATTCCGGTATTTTTCGACTTGATGGTGACGGTTCCGCCGGTAAAGTTGACGGAATTCGGTGCGACCATCGCCTCATCGCCGGACTGAATGTTGAGCACGCCGCCCTTGATGCTGATGTAGCCGAGGCTCGCATTTTCCGTGTTGGTGGACTTGATCCCGTCCTCGCCTGCCTTGATGGAGATGACGCCACCGGAGATCAGCACGTAATCCTTGCCGCGGAGCGCGTGGTTGGAAGCGGTGATGTTGAGCACGCCGCTCTCGATGGTGAGCGTGTCGCTGGAAGTGATGCCGTTGTAGCAGTCGGCGTTGATGACCAGCTGTCCCTCGCCCTTGCCGCGGATCATCAGCGGGCTCTTGGAGTAGATCGCCGCGTTCGGGACATCCTCAAAGGCGGAAGTGTCCGACGCCTGTCCGTCCTGCTCGAGAAGTTCCGAGTATTGGTGCTTGTCGGTGATGATGTTTTGCGTCTTCTCGCGGATCTCGATGATGACCATCGGGCAATCCTTGATCACGATCGGCGAGGCCTTGGAGCTCGTCAGGTTGAGGTCGTCAAGGATCAGGTTGACGGCTTTGCCGCCGGGAGCGTCTACGATGATGTTGCCCTCACCGCAGGTGCCGGTTAGCGTGTAGGTGCCGGCGGAGCGGATCGTGAGGGTGGTACCGTCCACGGAAACCCCGGACACATCCGTTGTGATCCCCGAAGGGGAAAATGTTATCTTTGTATCTTTATCATCGCCGCATCCGGCAAGAATGCCGACGGCACAGAGGATCAACAGCAATAATCGTAAGTGTTTCATGTAATTCAGCCTTTCCTGTGCGGACCGCCCATACCGGCCGCACATAGTTCCGCGGACTGCCGCGGAGACAACGCCCCGGACGAAGCCCGGGCGGTACTGTGTTACTGACATTGTATTCATTTGCCGCGTCCGTGTCAAACAAATCACAGAAATTACACGCACATTTCGACGGAGCGAAGACGCATTTTCCGAAGGACTCGCAGGGGCGCCGGACGAACGAAAATCGTATTTTTTCATCTGTTTGCGGAATTATTGACATAAAGCGAGACATATTATACAATGATACAGTATTTCGGTCAAAGATCGGTTGATGATCTGCGGCCGACAGGATTGTGGAAATAAGCGAGGGAGACAACGGCTATGAAACCTCATGAAGGAAGGAAGAGGCGTTGGGGCGATCGAAATGACGGATTCAAGGTACGCAACCTGGATCCGATGAGCGTGATGGAACCTTACATCATGCCGAAGAGGCTTGACAGCTGGGTTCTTTTTGAAGACGTTTTGGATATCACGCAGGCGGAAGAGTTTATCCGTGAGAAGAGGAAGACGGACATTCCCGATCTTACGCTTTATGAAGTTGTGTTCGCGGCGATCGTGAGAACGATGGTGGAAGTTCCGGACCTGAACCGGTTCTGCAAGCATTCGAAGATCTATTCGCGCAACTATATCAAGGGTGCCATGGTCATCATGAAGGGCATGTCGCGGGAGAGCGACCGCTCGATGATCCTTCCGCAGTTTGAGTGCGAGGATACTCTTTACGATGTGGTGCGCAGAGTCCGCGAAGCGGCCGGCGAGATCCGTAAGGATGTCAAGGTCGAGGAGGATGAGGACAAGACGTCCTTTGACCTTCTGGAGTCGACCCTCGGCAAATTGCCCGGTTTTCTGCTGTCCTTTGCGATCAACGTGCTTCGGTTCTTTGACCGCTACGGTCTGCTGCCGAAGAAGTTGACCGACCTGAGTCCGTTTCACACGAGTTTCTTCCTGACCAACATGGGTTCCATCGGTCTGGATGCGGTTTACCACCACATCTACGAGTTCGGCACGCTTTCCGTGTTCGGTTCCATCGGCCGCAAGGAAGTTCATTGGAAGACGCTTGCCGACGGGACGAAGAAGAGATCTGTCACGCTGAAGATGCAGTTCGTTGTGGACGAGCGTGCGTCGGACGGTTTTGTTTACGCGATCGGCTTTAAGAGGATCCGTCACTATATCATGCATCCGGAGCTCCTGATGGCGCCTCCGGAGAAGATCGAGTTCGACAAGATCGACAAGGTGAAGAAGCCGAAGAAGAAAAAGAAGTAACAGAAATAAAGGTGTTGGGTGTAGAATATGAAGCAGGATTTTACCGGTGCAACGGTCGTGATCACCGGGGCGAGCTCCGGGATCGGCAGAGAATTTGCGAAAGCATTTGCCGCAAAGGGGTGCCGATTGATCATGGTTGCGCGCCGTGAGGAGCGCAT
The DNA here is from genome assembly GCA_045130455.1 of Lachnospiraceae bacterium. Taxonomy (GTDB): domain Bacteria; phylum Bacillota; class Clostridia; order Lachnospirales; family Lachnospiraceae; genus ISDg. Next base: position 23,452 of record JBGUPV010000018.1, read on the forward strand.
GCGGGAGCTTGCGGGTGAACTCGGGGTGCCTTGTGAGGTGCTTCCGGCGGATCTTTCCCGCGAGGATGAGTGCAACCGGATCGTCGAGACCATCTCCGGTCAGGGCGCGTCGGTGCTGATCAACTGTGCCGGCTTCGGACTTCTCGGCGCGACGGTCGAGAACAGTCTGGAAGACGAGCTGCACATGATCGACGTGAATATCCGCGCGGTTCACATCCTGACGAGGCGGTTCCTCGATCTTCGGAAGGACGCAGGCTCGGGGGCTGTGCTCAATGTCGCGTCCGCGGCAGGACTCCTTCCCGCGGGACCGTACCTGAATACATATTATGCGACGAAAGCGTACGTGGCGAGCTTCACACAGGGACTTGCCGCGGAGCTTAAGGATATGAAGACCGGCATCTATGTCGGAGCGCTGTGTCCGGGACCGGTGTACACCGAGTTCACGAGCGTGGCCCGCGGCAAAGAGTGGTCGAGCGGAATGACGACGGAGCAGGTGGTTGCCTACGCCATGAAGAAGATGGAGAAGGGCAAGACGCTGATCGTTCCGGGTGCGGGCATCCGCACGGGACTTTTCGGGTCCCGGTTTATTTCGAGAAAATTCGCTGCGAAGATCGTCGGCAGATACCAGAAGGGCCGCTTGCCCGAGGAGTGATCGCCGGATGGGCAAGGCATTTTCCGAGGTGTAAATGCCGACCGGGCAGGATGTTCCGACGGAATACCGCCCGGCAGGATCGATTGTTCGCGATGAAACAGAAGTGCTGATACGAGGTTGTTGTGATGAGTGATTCGTCGATGATGAAATTGGATGAGAAGAGCGAGAAGGATTTTCAGTTCCTCGTCAATGAGTGCCGGAAAGCAGGCGTGATCGACCAGAATCTGTACGTGGAGTACGATGTCAAGCGCGGTCTGCGTGACAGCAACGGCGCCGGCGTGCTCACGGGTCTTACCGAAATCTCCGATGTTACGGCGTACAAGCTGGAAGGCGGCAAGAAGGTGCCGGCGGACGGCAAGCTGTACTATCAGGGATACGACGTGCAGGAGATGGTCAAAGGTTTCGCGGAGCGCCGGTACGCTTTTGAGGAGACGACGTACCTGCTTCTTTTCGGTGAGCTTCCGAACGAGACGGAGCTCAAGGATTTCATCGAACTGATCACGTCGTTCCAGACCCTTTCCAACAAATTTATCCGCGACGTCATCATGAAAGCCGTCAGCGGCAATATCATGAACAGTCTGCAGAAGAGTATCCTGACGCTGTATTCCTACGATGACAATGCCGAGGACATCTCGGCGGAAAATGTGCTTCGCCAGTCGATCAACCTGATCGCGAAGCTACCGGTCATCTCGATCTACGCGTACTGGTCCTATCTGCATTTCCGTATGGATGAGAGCCTGATCATCCGCAATCCCAAGCCCGAGTACTCCACCGCGGAGAACATCCTCTCGATGCTCCGCCCGGACGGAAGGTTCACCGAGCTTGAGGCGAAGGTTCTCGACATCTGCCTTGTGATCCACGCGGAGCACGGCGGCGGAAACAACTCCACATTTACCACACACGTTGTGACGTCCTCCGGTACGGACACGTACTCCGCGACGGCAGCGGCGATCGCTTCGCTGAAGGGCTTCCGCCACGGCGGCGCGAACCTGAAGGTCCGACAGATGTTTGCCGACATCAAGGAAAATGTCCTCGACTGGAAGGACGAGAACGCGATCCGCGAGTACCTGACCAAGGTTGTGCGCAAGGAAGCGTTCGACAAGACCGGTCTTGTGTACGGTATCGGTCACGCGGTATACACAATCTCCGACCCTCGCCAGGTGATCCTGCGCGACTACGCGATCAAGCTCGCGGAGGCGAAAGACCGCATGGATGAACTGGAACTTTACTTCGCCGTGGAGCGCATTGCGAAGGAAGTTATCGCCGAAAACAGACATTTATTTAAACCTTTGTGTGCAAATGTTGATTTTTACAGCGGTTTCGTGTATGATATGTTAGGAATCCCCGAAGAGCTCTATACACCGATCTTCGCAATCTCGAGAATCAGCGGTTGGGCAGCTCATCGGATGGAGGAGATCATCAACAACGGAAAGATCATCCGCCCGGCGTACAAGTACGTCGGAAATCATCGCGAGTATTGCGCGATGGAGGATCGTCCGGAGGACTGAACGCCTCGGGAAGCGTTACAATTACAGATCGAAGAATTCCGGACAAGGCCCAGACATTCGATGTTTCGACTCGTACGGATTTCATAGGATTGGGAGTGTAGCTCAGCCGGGAGAGCGTTCGCCTCACACGCGAGAGGTCACGGGTTCGAGCCCCGTCGCCCCCATCATGGAAATATAGCTCAGCCGGGAGAGCGTCCGCCTGACGCGCGGGAGGTCATGGGTTCGAGCCCCATTGTTTCCATTTTCCGAAAGCCTTGTAATCCGATGATTACAGGGCTTTTTCGGTTTTCTGTCAACCGATACAGTGTGCTTCCGCGGACAGGCTGATCGGGGAGAAGGAGAAACAATCCGGTTCCCAAACTTACAAAAGTGCAAGAATCGGCAAGTTTTTTCCTTTATTCGGTATAATCAGCACTGACGAGGAGTTTTACCGCTCTGTGGTATCCGGGCGGGAGCAGTCAGGGCGCGGCGTGGCGAAGCCGCGCAAGAGGAGAAGAAAGAGTTGTTGAATGACAGACAAATCAGGAAAGGATGGAAGAACGCAACACGGGTTGTTCTGACGTTGCTGGTGCTGGCGGGGATCGGTCTGGTCTACGTTTATGTCAGCGGCCGGATGAGCAGAAGCATGCCCGAGGTGAAACCGGTGGACGGTGTTCTGGACATCCGCGATGTTGCGGTTGAGGATGAGATCTATCATCTTGTCAACGACTGGGACTATTATCCGGGAAGCCTTTATTGGCCGAAGGATTTTGCGGACCCGGACAATCAGCCGGAGAAGGAGACCGGGAAGAATCGGAGCGATCATCTCGGAACGCACCGGTTGCGCATCCTTGCGAAACCGAATGAGTATCTTGCACTGGCAAGCTATTCGATCGACTACAGTATGAGAGTTTTCGTGGACGGCAAGGAAGTCCGAAACGTCGGTTATGTGTCCGATGATCCGGATAAGGTCGTGCACGGCGGCCGTTATATCACGATCCCGATCTTTACCGGTGAGGATGGAGAGGTTGAGATCATCTATCAATATGCGAATTTCATGCATAACGACGGCGGCTTTATTCAGGCAACCGTCATCTCGTCACCGGAACATGTGGACAATTACGAGCGCGGACGCGTGCTCTTCTCGATGTTCACCGGAGGCGGTCTGTTGCTCTTCGCGTTCTATTTTCTGCTGTATTCGGCATATCAGAGAAGCCGCGAGTACGGGATCCTGTCTCTGTGCAGCGTTTTGATCGCGTTCCGCAATGCCCACTTTGTCTCGCAGTATCTGTACCCGGAGGGATTCGATTTCATACTGAACTACCGGATCTTTATCCTGGCCGTGTCGATGATCCCGACCATGGCGGTATACCTTCCTGCGGCGTATTTTCCGAATGTTATCCGAAGAAGCGCGGAGCGGGTGTTCTTCGGGGTATGCCTGGTGATGGTCGTGCTTCATTTTACGCTGCCGACACAGCAGCTGGTATTGCTCTGCCACATCAGCTATTACATCTGCAGCACTTGCGCCGTCATCGTTCTGGTGCGGTTTGTATGGTACGGATTCAGGGTTGAGCGATTCAGCAGGTCGGACATCTTTACGCTGCTGATCCTGCTTGCGCTGTTCCTGGTCATGATCTACGAGGGTATTCACACGAGCGACAACTCGGTGGTCGCGCATTTCGGAATGACACCGTTCTCATTCCTTGTATGTCTGCTCGGGCTTTCGCTGATCACGAACCACAAGATCCAGCAGCGGATGGAGATGCTTGCGGAGGAGCAGAGGAAAAATGCGGTCCTCGGTCAGATCAACACGATGAACCGCGATTTCCTGCAGACGGTCGCGCACGAGTTGCGCACGCCGCTGTCGGTCATCTCCGGCTATGCGCAGCTGACGGAGATGCAGATCGAGAAAGGCAAGCTGTCCCCGCAGACGCCGGAGCGTCTGCACACGATCCGTTCAGAGGCGGACCGGCTTGGGGCCATGGTGGCCAATCTTATGGCCTATACTTACGGCGAGGTCAACGAAGCAGAGCTTCATATGGTTGACCCGAAGGAACTTCTGCACAATGCATCGTCGGTTGCGGAGCCCATCTGCGGCAAGAAAGGCAATCAGCTGGAGACCGTATGCGAGACCGATTGCATGCTGCACGGCAATTTTGAGCTGCTTCTGCAGGTGCTGATCAATCTGATCGTCAATGCGAGCAGACATACGGACAACGGAAAAGTTTCCGTTGTTGTGCGTGACGCAGGTGAAAAAGCCGAGTTTACGGTTTCCGACACCGGAACCGGGATCGCGGAAGAGGCGGTTTCGCACATATTTGAACGGGGTTACACGACGGACGGCGGCAACGGTCTCGGCCTGGCGATCTGCCTGGACACGGTCCGCATGCATGGGGGTGAAATGTCGCTTGCGTCGACGGGGCCGGAGGGTACGACCTTCCGCTTTACCATACCGAAGGAGAAGAAGACATGAGCTATACGGTTCTTCTGGTTGAGGACAATCCGCACATTATGGAGATCAACCACGAGGCGCTGATGATGGAGGATTACGAAGTTTTGCAGGCGGTTGACGGCAGGCAGTGCATGGAGCAGCTCGCCGCGAACCATGTGGACCTGATCGTTCTCGATATCATGCTGCCGGACAGTGATGGATATACGCTGTGCCGAAAGATCAAGCAGGACCATGATGTTCCGATCCTGTTTCTCTCGGCACTCGGGGAAAATGAGCAGATCATCCGCGCGTTGCGCGAGGGCGGCGACGATTATATGACCAAGCCCTACGATCTCGGGGTTTTGCTTGCGCATGTGGAGGCGAGACTCCGCGCCGCGGGCAATCGAAACCGGACGATCATTTACGAGGATCTCAAACTCGACACGGTTTCCATGATCGCGACGTATCAGGGACGGGATCTGCTGTTTACGAAGAAAGAATTTTCCGTGGTCCTGATGCTGGCGTCCAACGGCACGCGGCCGGTTTCCAAGGAGGATCTGTGCCGCAACGTCTGGAAAGCATCCGCGGACCTTTCCAGCAACGCGCTCTACACGACGGTTTCCCGGCTGAACCGGAAGATGGAGGAAGCCGGAGTGCCGCTCATGGTGGCGAGCAGCGGCAACGAAGGATACATACTGGAACGGATCTGAGTTTCTTACTTGCAGTTTTGTAAGAAAGTGAAAAAAGTGTGAAACTTGCGCTATACTGACCCATGGATACTCAGCGTTCCATGGGTCTTTTGTTGTTATAAGGCGGCGCGGACGCTTCGGTATAGGATCATTTCTCATAAGGAGAGTAGAATCATGAAGAGAAAAATCGGAAAGAAAGGACATCTGGTGCGGGCTTCGGTCAGACTGTTTCTGGCTCTGGCGCTCTGCCTTGCGATGATCTGCGGCATTTTGCCGAGCAACGTCTCGCAAGCTGCAGCCGATGTCAATCATGAGACGGCGGAAGCGTTGCAGGCGCAGACCGTTTCGACTGTTTTGAAACAGCAGGAGGCGGCTTCGAATTTTCAGGAACATCGGTTGTCCGTCAATAACGGCAATCGAGCGTTTGCTCAGAGAGGCAGCGAATACTCCTACTACGCCGGATGCTCACCGGAAGAAGGTGGCACGATTTCGCAGTTCTGGAACAAAGACACCAAGGTTCTTACTCTGGTTGCTGTTCCGAAAGCCGGATACACCTTTTTGTGCTGGACGGAAGAGTATTATGATTCTGAAACCAGCCAGTATAAGGAAAAACTGTTTGAAGGCGGCGATCCGAATTCTACCGTGATCAGTTGGACGGTTCAGCCGTATGTGGCCCGCACTGTGATCGCGAACTTCAAGAAAATCGGCGAATATGATATCTATGATGCTTCTAAGTATTCAACGAAGGGTAAATTGAATATCACCAATCCTGCAGGCAGAAGCTCTTATAAGGCGGGCGAGTCGATTACGATCACGGGTGTTCCGAACAGCGGATACAGACTGCTCGGTTTGCAGATGGGTCTGGCTACGGAAAGCGGGACATCGGACGATGTGGAATGGCAGGATCTTGAAATGACAGGGAACAGCGCCACGTTTACGATGCCGGCGAGTGATGTGTGGGTCTATGCATTCTTTGCATCGTCGACTCCGCATACCGTAACGCTTCACAGTAACGGACACGGTACCGTAAAGTTTGCGGATGGTTCTACGAGCAAGCAGTTTGTCGCCGGAGATAAAGTTCAGCTCGTTATTACACCGGATGATAAATACTGTATGTCGACGATATCCGGCGTTACTTCGGACTATGATTTTGCGACGAAGACGTTTACGATGGTAGACCAGGATTTGGATATTACCTGTACGTTCAAAGAAGCAAAATATTATCAGATGCAGTTGTCAACAAATCATAATTGGGGTACCGTTACTTATGATTTAAATCAGGACACGCATGTTGTGACGCTGACCGCTACTGCCCCGTATGAGAGTTCAGGGTATTTCTTTGACGGTTACTATGAAGAGATCAATCCGGACAGTGATAATCCGGAGTATCAACTCCTCAGCACGGATAAGGTTTATTCGTTTGTTCTTTCGCGAGATATATCGATTCAAGCCAAATTCGTTCGTGGATATCAGGTGGCTAACGCGAAAGTAGAACATGGAAGTATCAGCTACTATCCGAACAAGAAGTTTGTCTTCCCGGGCGAGACGGTTAAACTCCTGGCCGAGCCTGATGAGGGTTATGTTCTGGACTACTTCATGATCGGTGAGTACAAAGGTGACGATACCGTAGTTTCCAGGATTTCCGGGGATACGTTTGTCATGCCGGAATACACTGTGGTATATATGGCTAAGTTTGCCCGCGCATACACGATCACCGCGTCATCCAACGACACAACCTTCGGTGCTGCGGCCGGAACCGGAGTGTATAAGACCGGAACGCAAGTGAATTTGACAGCGATTCCCGCGGATGGGTATGAGTTTGTCAACTGGACGGAGAACGGTGCGGTCGTAAGCACGTCGACTACGTATACGTTCACGTCTTCGGGAGACCGCACTCTGGTTGCGAACTTCCGTGAGATTCACAAGTGTACGCTCGTGAAGACGGCAGCAAAGGCGGCAACCTGCACCCAGCCCGGAAACATCGATTACTGGTACTGCTCGGGCTGCGGTAAGTATTACAGCGATGCAAACGGCAATAACGAGATTGCGTTGTCGGCGACGGTGATCCCGGCGACCGGTCATTCCATGACGAGGACGGCTGCGAAGGCAGCGACCTGTACCGAGCCCGGTAACATCGAATACTGGACTTGCTCGAAGTGCAACAAGATCTTCAGCGATGCGAACGGTAATACGGAGATCACTGCGACACAGACCGTGATCGCTGCGACCGGTCATTCCATGACAAAGACGGCTGCGAAGGAAGCAACCTGTACCGAGGACGGAAATATCGAGTACTGGACCTGCTCGAAGTGCGGCAAATACTTCAGCGATGCGAACGGCAATACGGAGATCACGGAAGAACAGACCGTGATCAAAAAGTTCGGACACACCTTCGTGAAAACTGCTGCGAAGGAAGCAACCTGTACCGAGAACGGAAATATTGAGTACTGGACATGCTCGACATGCGAAAAATGCTTCGCAGACGAGAACGGCGAGAACGAGATTCCGTTGTCG
>JBGUPV010000019.1:0-9888 GCA_045130455.1 Lachnospiraceae bacterium
AAAGGGAAAAATTCAGTCGGCAGTTTGCATTTAGTTGCATGCTAGAATGTGGCTTTTGTGGAAAGAACTTATCCAGAAGACGGTGGCACGCTTCATCTATTTATAAAAAAACAATCTGGCAGTGTGTCGCATCGACAAAAGGTGGGAAGAGATTATGCCCAGACTCCAAAGGAATCCCTGAGCAGGTTATTGAAGAGGCTTTTGTTGAGTCATATAGACTTCTCTCTTCGGATAATCAAGATGTAATGAAGGAATTCCTTAAGAGAGTTGAAGACACGCTTGGTGACGACACCATGCAAAAAAGTTTTGATAAAGCATGTCAGGACAAGAAGACTTATTCTTCGAAGAGGAAAAAACTACTTGATAAATATATCGAGGGAGATATTGAGACCGGCATCTATGAGTCCACGGACCGAGATCTACAAAAAAAACTTAGCGAGGCGACAGCTCAGATTGAGTATTATGAGGGGCTGCTACAAGATAAGAAAAACCTTAAAAGACGTATAGAGGAATTCAAAAAAGCGCTTTCAAAGAATCAAGTACTTGAGGAATTTGACCGGTCGGTTTTTGAGAGCATGATAGAGAAGGTAATCGTCGGTGGAATAGACGATGAAGGAAAAAAGGATCCCTATAAAATCACTTTTATATACAAGAACGGATTCAAGGATAGCATGAATCGGACAAAAAACAGATTTGGCTCTAAGAAGAAGTCTGATGAAAAACTGTGTTCCGATTACAGTGTAGAGTCTGGCGAATTGTGTTCCGTTAGCAGTGACGATACACATTGAAGTCGTGACGGAACTGCGGCGCGGGTAGGCTGCGCGATCAATTGAAAATACCAGGGGGACTCATGGCTGATCGATATGTAGTTGTTCTGCCTTACGATGAGGCTTGGAAAAATGATTTTCTTGCGGTCCGGAACGAGCTGGCGGAAGCCCTCGGCGGACTGGCGATTCGGATCGAACATGTCGGTAGCACTTCGGTGGAAGGGTTGTCGGCGAAACCGATCATCGATATCGATGTCGTGATCGAGGACGAAGGTGTTCTCGGCGCGGTGGTCGAAGCGTTGGGCGCGATCGGATACCGGCACGAGGGCAATCTCGGTATCGAAGGCCGGGAAGCGTTCAAATATGACGGAAAAGAGCATCTGCGCAGGCATCATTTGTATGTGTGCCCGCAGGATTCGCCCGAACTGCGGCGGCATCTGGCGTTCCGCGACTATCTGCGGTCGCATCCGGAGGCCGTAAGGGAATACAGCCGGATCAAGGAAGAGGCGGCGGAGTTGTATCCGAATGACATCGACGCGTACATCCGGCACAAATCGCCCTTGATCGAAAAGCTTTACGCGGAGATCGGGCTGTAAAGAGCGCAATAAGAGGAAAGAACCTTAGTAAGGTAAGAGGTTAGCGGTAAATGAAAGTTTTGCAGACCGTATGGAAGTACTTTTTCCACTGCGGGATCGGTAAGGAAGAATACAAAGCGGTGAAAAAGGACGCGTATGTGTCCAACTGCGTCGTGTGGAAGATCCTTCATTTTCTGATGGCGGGAGTGTTCGGCTTTTTGTTCATCAGTTCGCTGTTCAATGATCTGCTGAGTACCAACAGAGTGTTCTATCTGATCGCTTTTGTTTATTCAGCTATCGTGACGGGACTTTTCTTCGTGATGAGGAAGGACTCGATCGTCGCGCAGCTGATCATTTACCTGTCCATCTCGCTGCTGTTTCTGTTCTCGTGCCTGATCACGCAGAACAAGCCGGAGATCCCGGCCACGACATTTATCGTATTTTTGCTGCTGGCACCGATGTTTATGATCGACCGGCCGGTATTCATGGCAATCGAGCTGATCGCGGCGTCCACCGTGTTCCTTGTTTGGATGCACGGCGTCAAGCCCCATTATGTATGGGAGATGGACATGATCAACGTGGTCATCTTCACGGTTGTGGGCATTTTCCTCAATATCATCGCGAATTCCGTGCGGATCCGCGAGTTCATCCTGACGAGGAAGATCAACATCCAGAAGGACACCGATGACCTGACCGGCCTGATGAACAAGGGCGCGCTGACACGCGAGATCGGCGCCTACATGGCGGATCCGAACAACCGCGGTATCATGTTCATGATGGACGTCGACAAATTCAAGTCGATCAATGACACGTACGGACACGATATCGGCGATGATGTCATCGTTCAGCTCGGCACATTTCTAGGGCGGAAGTTCACCGGCAACGAGATTGCCGGACGGTTCGGCGGCGACGAGTTCATCGTGTTTATCAAGGACACCGACGATCCGGAGATCGCGCGCAGGTCGGCGGCGGAGATCGTCGCGGGAGCGTCGGAAAATGTGATCCTGCCGTCCACCGGCCAGAAGCTCGGCGTGAGCATCGGAATTGCGGTGTTCCAGGGAGACGAGCAGGATTATCACGAACTGTTTAAGAAGGCCGATACGGCTCTGTACAAGGCCAAGGCCGACGCTGCGAACCAGTTCTGTTTTTATGAGTGACAGGCCGGAGAGTGCGTGAAGGAAGAGTGCGGAGCGACTGCCGGGCAGGAAACTTCAGCCGGCAAGCGCAAGGATGGGAACAACCGGGGCGACCCGGAGGAACGGTCGGGGCGGGACTTCGATCGAGGCATACCATGGAGGAGGGAAAGAACATGGGTTTGTTTGACAGATTCAAGAAGAAAAAGAAACAGGAAGTCACGGTGCCGGTGAGCGTCGAGGAAGCGAAGACGCCGGAGGAAGGCGGGGAAGTTGAAGCTCCCGGCTGGGAAGCGATCGAGCAGGAGTTTCTGCGCGTTTACCCCGGGCAGACCGAGCCGAAGCATTACGGAACGCTGGTCAACTGGGTGTTCGGCGGCAACGATCCGCTCGACGGCATCAGCATCTACGACGGCGGCGACTTCTATCATTTTGTTACGTTCGGTCTGTCGGAACTCTATGACAAGAAGACCCGCAATACCGAACTCAGCGGCTACGGCTATGAGATGACGCTCAAACTGAAGAAGGCCGGACTTGAGGACGAGGAAGCCGAGATCAAAAACATCTGCGGGATCCTGCAGACGATCGCACGGATCACGTTCACGAAAGACGAATGCTTTTTCACCGATGAGTTTATCTACACCGGTCAGACGGCGGGCATGGATGCAAACCAGAAGTCTCTGCTCACCGGATTTATCGTGGTCAAGGATCCCACCGTGGAGACTCTCGAGACATTTAACGGCCGTGTCGAATTCCGTGAACTCGTGGGCATGACGGACGCGGAGCTGAAGACGCTGAAGAGCCGTGAATCCGTGGCCGAGATCTACAAAAAACTCGGTTCGGACATCACCGATTGGCAGAGAGCATCGATCGTCTGATCGGATGAAAATGAGGGAAAACGAAGGCGCTTTACGGAGCGCCTTTCGTTTATTGTGCGGGGGTTCGGAACAATGCGGAGTTGTTTCGCCGTAGATTTCACCAAGAGCTCACGAAAAAAATTCTGCGAAATCGCAAAAACCGGCGGCGATTTTCCGCGGGGGAGAGGTACTAAGGGGTAAAAGAGGGAATCACAAAACCGACAACGTATCGATTTTGGTATTTTGAAAGGGGAGGTGAAGGTATGGACAACGGTGCAAGTAGCTACCACCGTTATCTGAGCGGAGACAGAGAAGGGCTCGCGGAGATCGTCGATGTATACTATGACGGCCTGGTGCTCTTTTTGAATACGTGGCTGAACAATCTGCATGATGCAGAAGACATGGCGGAGGAGACCATTCTGGTCCTGACGACGAAAAAGCCGGCATTTCGGGGAAAATCCTCGTTCAAAACGTGGCTCTATTCCATCGGGCGCAATGTGACGGGCAAGTTTCTCCGGAAGAATCGGGCATTTTCCGTCGCGCCGGAGGAGATGGCTCGGCTGGCCGATCTGGAGGAAGAGTCGGCGCAGGATTTCTTCGAAGACGAGGAAAAACAGGCGCTTCACCGGTGCATGGTCCGACTTCGTCCGGAATATCGCAGAGCTTTGTGGTTGAAGTATTTCGAGTCGATGTCCGCGCAGGAGATTTCCGCGGTCATGGGCAAAACGCTGCACAGTGTCAATCATCTGGTCGAGCGTGCAAGGGAAGCTCTGCGCGAAGAGATGAATAAGGAGGGTTATTGTGAGAGATCATAAAGAAGTAGTACAAAGCATTTTACAAAAGACGGAGGAGTACGAGGTGAAGGCGGCGGAGCGCAGAAGACGGCGCAAGATCATTCTGTCGTCCGTCGTGCTGGCGGCAGCGGCCTGCGTGCTCGGCGTGGTCGTATGGAAAATCGTCGGCGGAAGCAGGATTGCTAAGACGCCTGCCGCGCCTACCGGAACCGTGCAGTCGAGTGTGACACCGGGGCAGAATGAGAACACGCCGCGGCCGACCGAGATCGTGCCGACCGGAGAACCGACGGCTGAACCGACATCGGGACCGACGGAAGTTCCGCCGACTCCGACGATCGAGCCGCTCGTGCTTGACGGATCGAAGGATCTGACAAAGGCGTCGTCCTCGACCTCGGCGATCAAAACGAAAGAGATGGACGATGTGATGCGGACGGCGTATGAGACGTTTGCATACAAACTGTTTGCCGAAATCCCGAAAGAAGGGACGCGCATGATCTCGCCGTTCTCAATCTATACGGCGCTCGGAATGCTGGCCAACGGCGCCGACGGCGAGACGCTCGCACAGATCAATGAGATGCTCGGTCTGACGGAGGAGGAGCGAAATGCGTATCTGGCGGCATGGATCGCCGATCTGACGAAGAGTGTGGACGGCAGAACGTCAATGACCAATGCGGACTCCATCTGGATCCGGGATGGGCTTGAGTCCTATGTCCCGAAGTTGTTCCTGGATACCTGCGCGAATTACTATCGTACGGCGGTGTTCTCGACGCCGATGGGTGAACCCACACGTCTTGACATAAATGCGTGGGTCAGCAACAAAACGAAGAACATGATCACGGAGTTCCTTGAGGAGGCACCGGACGCCGAGATGATCCTTCTGAACGCGATCGCGTTCGAAGAGGAGTGGGAAAATTCTTTCGAAGGTATCGAAAAGGATTTTTCCTTCGAGAAGGAAAACGGGGATGTTGTCAAGGTTGATATGTTGTCCGGTACGATGAAAAATGCGTATTTCAGTAACGAACTGCTGGAGGGCTTTGTCAAACCTTTCCGGGGAGGGGAGTTCTATTATGTAGCTCTTCTTCCGAAAAAGTATGGGTTCATTGAAGGAGACTATGTTAAATTGAACCTGACCCTTGATCAGGTCGCGGAGTTATTGCGCCCGGGTCTCATTCGCGAGCTCATGGATTCTGTGTCTGAGTGGGAGTGCACGATCATGCTTCCGAAGTATGAGAAGGAATATGCGATCACTCTTAACGAAGCGTTACAGGCGCTGGGCATGACGGATGCTTTCAGCGGGAAAGCAGATCTGACTCGCCTGCTGGAATGCGGCGTTATGGTCAAAACTGTATTCCACAAGACCTATATCAGCGTGGATTTAGCCGGTGCAAAAGCGGCAGCGGCCACTGAGGTGGGTATGTGGAAGAGTCTTCCGCAAGAATTGATCTTCGACAGACCGTTCATTTATATGATCGTGGATTCCGACGGACTTCCGATCTTCATGGGAACGTTCGAAGGTTGATCCTCTGAAAACAGAGTGATAATGACAGTGAAAGCCCCCGGGCGTTCCCAAGACGGGACGTTCCGGGGGCTTTTTGTGTCAGTGTTCGGTTTCTCAGGCGATCGGGAAGCAGACTTCCGTCACGTACTCGTCCGGATTCTGCGTCTGTGCGGGACTGACGTGGTAGATGTTGAACATCGATCCGTTGATCGTATAGCCGTTCGAGTTGATCCAGGACACGACCGTTGCGCAGGCGTCGCCCATCTGATCGTAGCTTCCCTTGACGATGCAGCTTGCAACCCTGACCTCGGGCAGTGTCCGGAACTTGACATGTTCCGTGTCTTTGTATGTGCCTTTTACGGTCATCCAGGTGAGGATCTCCACGTTTTGCTCGCGGTATTCCGGGTCCAAAAACTCGGCAACGGCCAGGCAGGGGTCCGCCGGGACAAACGGCGAGGCGGCCGTCTCGCTCATCATCGTGTTCCAGAGAATGCCTTCATCCGCATAGCTCGGAACTACCATCTGTACCGTAGCGGCATAGCGCTCCGGAATTGTCTTGATCGTTACATCAAAATTCATAATATGCTCCTTTCGCAGCCTTCTTCTGGCTGATTCGAGAAGCATCAGTCTGTACTCCGTCTGCGCGGAAAGGTTCGCAAGCTCCTCCTGCTTTCCGGCAAGGAAAATGTCCATCCGGTCCGGATCGTCGCAGATGTCCATCATTTTCACAATGTCGGCAAGGGAAAATCCCATGTCCTTTAGGGACGTGATCCTGCCGATCTGAAAAAGCTGATCTTCACTGTAATAACGGTACCCCGTGAGATCATCGATCATTGCGGGCTTGAGAAGTCCGATATCATCGTAATGGCGAAGCATTCTGATGCTAACTCTGGATAGTTTTGAAAAATCGCCGATCTTCAGCATGATAATCCTCCCATGGGAACGCCGCGAGCCGTGGCCCGAAGCGTCATTTTTCTGAGCTCACGGTCATAGTAAACCCTCACACAATGGGAGAGTCAAGGGCATTTTTCGAGAAATCCGGAAAAACTTTTCGAAGTGCCGGAGAGGCAAAAACGGACATGGGCGGGATTCGAGCGTTACCTAATGGTAACAGTGAACTGATCGGCCGGAAGATGAAACCGCCGGGCACATGGATTTGCGTATGGGAATCTGTCACCTGAGATTTTCATAAAATTCTGCGAAAAAGGAGTTGCATTTTCCGATTCCCTGTGATACAATGCGAGTCAGTTAGCCAAGGGTAACTGACTACAGGGTTTCTGCATACACCCGCAGAGAAGAGGAGCGGGCATGTCTGATGGAGGTTTCTTCGCAAGGATGTGCGCTCCGGCTTCGGCGGGAGGAAGCGCCGCAGCAGGCGGCATTGATCATTGATGACTTTCGGCCATTGGAATCCGGGGCTGCGTATGCACCTACGCAGCCCTATCCTGACAGCCGGTTAGGCGATTGACTTGCCTTTGTTATACGTGTTTGACGGGAGTCTTTCGGGGCTCCCGTCAGGTGTTTTCCGCGCAGGAGGGAAGGGTATCCCGCGCCGAGTCCCGGTGATCCGGCTGGGGAAGTCCGGATTGACCGCCGTTATCGCACGTCGTATAATGGGACTGACGCAGCGTTCGGAAACTGCACGGAAGTCTTTATCTTCAGGAGGGAATTATGTACAAATTGGTTTTAATCCGTCACGGAGAAAGCGAATGGAACAAATTGAATCTCTTCACAGGCTGGACCGATGTGGAGCTGAGTGACAAGGGACGCGAGGAGGCGGCATTTGCCGGCGAGACGCTGGCCAAGGAAGGGTATGATTTCGATGTGTGCTACACTTCGTACCTGAAGCGCGCCATTCACACTTTGCAGATCGCGCTTGACCATATGGACCGCGCGTGGCTTCCTGTCGTCAAATCCTGGAAACTTAATGAGCGTCACTACGGCGCGCTGCAGGGGCTGAACAAGTCCGAGACCGCGGAAAAGTACGGCGAGGAGCAGGTGAAGATCTGGCGCCGGTCCTACGATGTGAAGCCGCCGGCACTGACTGCCGACGATGAGCGCTGCGCCGCGAGACAGGAGATGTACCGCGATGTGGACCCGGCGGATCTGCCGAACCACGAGAGCCTCGAGACGACCATCGAGCGCGTCATCCCTTATTATGAGGAAGTCATCCGAAAGGACATGGAGGCAGGCAAGCGCGTGATCATCGCAGCACACGGCAATTCGCTCCGCGCCCTCGTCAAATACCTCGACAATCTCACTCCGGAGGAAATCCTCGGGGTGAACATTCCGACAGCGGTGCCGCTCGTGTACGAGCTTGACGATGACTTCAAGGCGATCCGCCATTATTACCTCGGCGATCCGGAAGCCCTGAAGGCGAAGATGGAGGCTGTGGCCAACCAGGGAAAGAAGACGGCCCGGTGACAGTTTGCCCAAGGAAAATGCCTTCGGCAGCGTAAAGTTCGGCACTCATGACGAACGCGGATTCCTTGACTTTTCCGATGAACAGGGTATACAATTATTACATCATGTTTCAGAAAGCGAGGAAGCATATATGTTTAAGAGAATTTTTGAGATTACGGGCCAGGCAGCGATCGTAACCGGTTGCTCCACGGGCCTCGGTGTGCAGATGGCACATGCACTTGCGAACCAGGGCTGTAACATCGTTGCGGTTGCCCGCCGCCTTGACAAGCTTCAGGCGGTATGCAAGGAGATCGAAGAGCAGCACGGTGTGCAGACGCTCGCGATCAAGTGTGATATCACGGACACCGAGCAGGTTGAGGCGGCGGTCAAGCAGACGATCGAGCGTTTCGGCAGCGTTGAGATCTTGGTAAATAACGCGGGTACCGGCGCGGTTGCTCACGCTGAGCACATCACCGATGAGCAGTTCCAGAGCGAGTTCGACATCGACCTCTTCGGTACGTTCAAGTTCGCAAGAGCCGTTGCCAACCAGGCGATGATCCCGGCACACTACGGCCGCATCATCAACATTTCCTCGATGTACGGTCTTGTCGGAAACAAGGTCGCGGGATCGGCACCGTACCATGCAGCGAAGGGCGGCGTTGTCAATCTTACGAGAGCGCTTGCCGCAGAGTGGGCTACCTACGGCATTACCGTGAATACGATCTGCCCCGGTTACTTCTATACGCCTCTCACGGAGGAGACGCTCAAGAGCGAGTTTTTCCAGCAGCATGCGAAGAACACCATCCCGATGGAGCGTTACGGTGAGGAGGGCGAGTTGGACACGGCGATCGTGTTCCTTGCATCCCGCAATTCCTCTTACATCACCGGTGTTGCGCTTCCGGTTGACGGCGGTTACACCTGCATCTGAGAAAGCAAAAAGCAACGCGGAAACAATCCGCGGATCAGGGATTTCGACATGCACTCCGGGCGTTGCGGCACGGGGTGCATTTTCCTTGTGAAGATGCACGATGAGGACCACAAGATTTTGCGGTTCAGTTTTCGCGAAACAGTTGACTTTGAAATGAGAGATGTTGTATAATGACTTTGATTGGGCTTGACTCAATCCGAGTAGCTCTATGCACTTGTGCAAAAGGCTGCTTAGCGGCCTTAAAAGATAAAATGACAGAAAGAGGTATGAAGCATGGCAAAGATTGATTTGACGAAGTACGGCATCACCGGAACGACTGAGATCGTTTACAATCCTTCCTACGAGGTGCTGTATGCGGAAGAGACCAAGAAGGATCTCACCGGTTATGAGGTAGGTGTTGAGACTGAGCTTGGTGCGGTTAACGTTATGACCGGTATCTACACCGGACGTTCTCCTAAAGACAAGTACATCGTTATGGACGAGAACTCCAAGGATACCGTTTGGTGGACGAGCGACGAGTATAAGAACGACAACCATCCGATGAGCGAAGAGGTTTGGGCTGTTGTTAAGGATATCGCGAAGAAGGAACTCTGCAATAAGAGACTCTTCGTTATGGACGCTTTCTGCGGCGCTAACAAGGACACCCGCATGGCTGTTCGTTTCATCATGGAGGTTGCTTGGCAGGCTCATTTCGTAAAGAACATGTTCATACAGCCTACCGCTGAGGAGCTTGATGCGTTCACTCCTGATTTCGTTGTTTACTGCGCTTCCAAGGCTAAGGTTGAGAACTATGTTGAGCTTGGCCTCAACTCCGAGACCTGTGTTGCTTTCAACACGACTTCCCGCGAGCAGGTTATCATCAACACCTGGTACGGCGGCGAGATGAAGAAGGGTATGTTCTCCATGATGAACTACTACCTTCCTCTCAAGGGC
>JBGUPV010000020.1:0-12122 GCA_045130455.1 Lachnospiraceae bacterium
TCGTAATCGGTGCTGTCGCCGTTGTCCATGCCGACAAGGCGGGCCGCCCCGGTGACGGTCACGTTCATGCGGTTGCGGGCGTCAGCAACCGTGGTGCCGCGGGTGTCGGCGGTGGAGACCTCGATGAAGATCATGTCCGAGCCGTCGGCGGTGAGCGTCGTTTTGTCCGGCGTGAGCACGATCTCCGCAGGGTCGCCGAAGGAACACTGCCGGTCAACGGCAACCGTGTTCCCGGCCGCGTCGCAGGCTACGCCCCTGAGAGTGCCGGGAGCGTACGGAATCCGCCATGCACCGTGCAATTCCGCACCGTGCAAGGGGTCAATATCTCGGGTCCCGAGGGAGACGTCGGTGTCGGTACCGTCCGCGCGGAAGAAGAGTTCCACCTTGGGACAGTTGGAAAATACCTGGACGTCGATCATCTGTCCGGGATTGAAATCCCAGTACGGCACGATGTGAACCATCGGGTTTGTCGCAGCGTCGGTCCAGCCGGCCTGATAGATGTAGTAGGAGTCCTTCGGGAAGCCTGCGGTGTCGCACTGGCCGAAGAACGAATTTTTCGAATGGTAGGGTGTGGGTTCGCCGATGTAATCCCAGCCGGTCCAGATAAACTGCCCGAGCGAGAAGTCTGCGTCGCGGTCGCCGGTGATGACGACGGTCGGGTTCTTGGCGCCCCAGTTGGTGGAGCAGTTGGAAAGCGACGAGCATTGGCCGTCCGGGAACGTCAGAAGCCGCACGTTCGCCGGAAAATGATACACCCCCCGGCTCTGTACGGTAGAGGACGTCTCACTGCCGTAGATGCACCAGTGCGGATAGCGCGCATGATGCTCGTCGTAGAGGCGCTCCAGATAGTTGTAGCCCGATGCTTCGAGAAGGTCTGCACAGCGCTGCGCGCCTTCCCAGGCTACATAGTTGGAGCCGATGGTGACGTAGGCGTGATGGCGGTAATCGTTGCGGCGGACTTCGTCGCGAAGCTCGCGGGTGACGATCAGCCCGCGCTCCGTGTGCGTGTCGTAGATCTCGTTGCCGATGCTCCAGAAGGCTACGGATGGGCGGTTGCGGTCGCGGCGGATCCAGGAAGTCACGTCCTCTTTCCAATGATCGTGGAAGAACGTTGCGTAGTCATGGTCGGTCTTGTGCTGCTCCCACATGTCGAACGCCTCGGAGTCTACGAGGATGCCGAGTTCATCGCACAGATCCATGAACTCTACGGAGGGCATGTTGTGCGACGTGCGAACGGCGTTGACTCCCATGGCGAGAAGCGAGCGGAGCTGGCGCTCGGTCGCCCGTTTATTGACGGCAGCGCCGAGTGCGCCGAGATCGTGATGCATGCATGCGCCGTGGATCTTCAAGCGGCGGCCGTTGAGGAAAAAGCCCCGGTCCGGGTCGAGCCGTACCGAGCGGAAACCGATGCGCTGCGTGTAAGAGTCGAGAACCTGAGCGGTTGCAGAAGAGGCGTTGCCCGGAAAAGCAACAAGTTCGGTCTTCAGTTCATACAGATAAGGGTCGTCGATGTCCCAGGCGTGCGCGTCCCAAACGGGCAGCGTCTGCGTGAGGACCGCACGTCCTTCCGCGAGGGAAACCGCGGATTCCGCTGTCGCGACAACACTACTGCCGGCGTCGAGAAGCGTCTGGCGAAGGAGCACATTTTCCGAAAGACCGCGGACTTCGGTGTCGACGGTCAGCGTGCTTTTGCCGGGAAACACGCCATTTTCACCGCGTGCTTCGCGGACCGGGACAGCGGTGGCGTAGATGCCGCCGTGCTCCAGATACGTGTCCTGCGCGGTTATGAGATAGCAGTTGCGGTAGATTCCGGCGCCCGAGTACCAGCGCGTGTTCGGCGACTCGTAGCGGCAGGTGACGACGAGCGTGTTCTCGCCTTTCCGAAGGTACGGCGTGATCTCGAAGAACACCTCGGAATACCCGTAAGGCCAGGTGTGTGCCGATTTGCCGTTGATGTAAAACCGGGAATCCATGTAGACGCCGTCAAACTGCAGGAAAACATGCGCATCGCCGCCGTCCCAGGCGAACGGGCGCGTGTAGCAGCCGACGCAGCTGTCATAGAGATCGGCCACGTGTCCGATCTGAAGATCGTGCGGAATGTCGATGGGTGTAAACTGCGCGCTGCCGTCCGAAACCGCGGTGAGGATCGCTTCCTCCGTGGTGTCAAGGCCGAACCGGCAGAACGAAAAACGGTCGTTGAACAGTGTTTTCATAGTGTGCTCCCGGGACAAAGATTATATTTTATAGTACCTTCTTTGAGCGAAAAATGCAACGCAGGAAAGCATTGAAAATTGGTAAGAATCGATCGCATTTTCCGCGGGACGGGGCACACACGGGGAAGCGCTGCAAAAAAGCCTTGACTTTCCCATGCCCGGTGGTATAATCGATTCAACAGTTTGAAAACGCTGAAGGAGAAAGCAGTACGCGCAAGCGTCGGTCAACAGAGAAAGGCGTATGCCTCAGGGCATGCTGAGAGCGCCTCGGAGCGACCGTGCGGAAGACCGTCTCCCGAGTGACCCCAATCCGGTTCGGTGACTCCGTTATCGTCATGAATGAGATGGCCCCAAGGGCCAAAGCAGGGTGGAACCGCGGTTGAATCGCCCCTGTTGATGCATGATGCGTCAACAGGGGATCTTTTATTTCCCGAAGACGCACGAGTACATTTTCCTGCGAAGGCAGAGAAAGGAGCAACCTATGAAGGTTATTTACAATGACGGTACGGTGGCGGAATGCCCCGCAGAAGAAGTAACGCATGTCCTCCGTCATTCGGCGGCGCACATCATGGCGCAGGCAATTCAGAGATTGTGGCCGGAGGCTGATTTTGCGTACGGTCCCGCAACGGAGAGAGGTTTCTACTACGATGTCGATCTCGGCGAGCGCAAGCTGACGGACGAGGATCTCGTTGCGATCGAAAATGAGATGAAGAAGATCACGAAGGAGAATCTCCCCTTCAAGACATTTGAACTTCCCCGCGCGGAGGCGATCGATTACCTTGAAAAGCGCGGCGCGAAGTACAAGGTCGAGCATATCGGAGACCTTGATGAGGACGCGCGTATCACGTTCTATCAGCAGGGCGATTATGTCGATATGTGCGTCGGTCCGCACATCACGTACACGAAGGCTCTGAAGGCGTTCAAGATCACGATGCAGAGCGGTGCGTACTGGAAGAACGACGCGAAAAATAAGATGCTCACGAGAATCAACGGCGTTGCTTTCGCGACGGCGGAGGAGCTCGCCGAGTATGAGAAGCAGATGGAGGAGGCAAAGTCCCGCGATCACAGAAAGATCGGCAAGGAGATGGGACTCTTCATGACGGACGATCTGATCGGCCGCGGACTTCCGATGTTCCTTCCCCGCGGGTATACCGTGTGGAGAGAGCTTGAGAACTACATCCGTGACAAGGAGTTGAAGCTCGGTTATCAGCATGTATTGACGCCTTGCGTCGGCACGGTGGCATTGTATGAGACGTCCGGTCACTGGGCTCATTACAAGGCCAACATGTTCCCTCCGATGGAGGTTGAGGGCGAGAGCTTCGTTCTCCGTCCGATGAACTGCCCGCACCACATGATGATCTACGCGAACAAGCCGCACAGCTACCGTGAGCTTCCGATCCGTATCGGTGAGATCGCGCACGACTTCCGCTTCGAGTCCAGCGGTACGCTCAAGGGTATCGAGAGAGGCCGTCACTTCTGCCAGAACGACGCCCACCTCTTTGTGACGCCCGAGCAGATCAAGGACGAGGTCAGCAAGGTTGTCGACCTGATCTTCGAGGTTTACAAGGATTTCCAGATCACGGACTACCGCTGCGTTCTTTCGCTCCGCGACCCGGCGGACACGGAAAAGTATCATCCGGACGATGAGATGTGGAACAATGCGGAAAATGCGCTCCGCGAAGTGTTGAACGAGATCGGCATCGAGTACACGGAGGAGATCGGCGAAGCCGCATTTTACGGTCCGAAGCTCGACGTCAACGTGAAGCCCGCCGTCGGTGCGGAGTACACGCTCTCGACGTGTCAGCTTGACTTCTGTCTGCCGATGAAGTTCGATCTGAAGTATATCGACAAGAACAGCGAGGAGAAGACGCCGGTCGTTCTGCACCGCGCGATCCTCGGCTCTCTGGATCGTTTTATGGCTTACATCATCGAGGAGACGAAGGGCAAGTTCCCGACGTGGCTCGCACCGATCCAGGTGAAGGTGCTTCCGGTTTCTGAGAAGACGAACGAGTATGCGGCCAAGGTCAATCAGATGCTCGACGACGCGGGAATCCGCACGCAGCTTGACGACCGTAACGAGAAGATCGGTTACAAGATCCGTGAGGCAAGACTCGAGAGAGTTCCTTACATGCTTGTCGTCGGTCCGAAGGAAGCGGAGGAGGGACTTGTGTCCGTACGCAGCCGTTTCGCAGGCGACGAGGGACAGAAGCCGGTTGAGGAAGTCATCCGCATGATCCGCGCGGAGATCGACGGTCGTGTGATCCGTGAGACGGTGGTTGACGAGAACGCACAGTAATGACTATGTTCGCGGCCGCGGGGGAAACTCCGCGGCCGTGTTTCATCACGGAAAGACGGAAAATGCATTTCATACAGGAGGGTGCGATGGGAGCCGATCTGATGAAGAAGGAGATCAAGCGAACTTTTGTCACTCTGCTCAACGAGAAGCCGTTGTCGCAGATCACGGTAAAGCAGCTGGCGGAGCAATGCGGGATCAACCGGAACTCTTTTTACTACCATTATCCGGATCTTCCGGCGTTGATCGAGGAAATCGCGAAGGAGGAGGCGGACAGGATCATCTCTGAGTATTCCACCATTGATTCCCTGGAGACCGCGCTGCACGCGGCGATCGATTTCGGCAAGGAAAACCGCAGAGCGATACTTCACATGTATAACTCCGTAAGCAGGGACATTTTCGAGCGGTATCTATGGAATGTCTGCGAATATGTGGTGAAATCCTACGGAAACCGTGTTTTCGAGGGGGTGGATGTCCGCGATATCGACAGGGAGATCATCGAGCGTTTCTATCGATGCGAGTGCTTCGGTTTCGTGATCGCCTGGCTCAGTGAAAACATGACACCCGATGTGACGGAACAGATCCGCCGGTTCTGCGAGCTTCACCGCGGCCTTCCGGAAGAGATGATCCGACGCAGTCTCGAGGACGGCAGAACGATGTGATCATTTACAATCGAATATCGACTAAACAAAAACCGACTCGTGCCTAAATTTCAGACACGAGTCCTTTTTTGTCCGTGGCGGAAAGTATTTCCGGAGAATAGAATACCCCGCAGAAAAAGCGAGAAGCATAACGGTTGATGCCCTCGCAGAAGATATTGGAAAGGAATGACAGACATGAGATTTGCACATGCAGTTGTCAAGCACCGGATGCCGATCCTGATCGTGACGATCCTGTTGATGGTTCCGGCTGTCCTCGGGTATGTATACACGAGAGTCAACTACGATATGCTCACGTACCTTCCCTCCGACATGGAGACCGTTCAGGGGCAGGATGAGTTGATGAAAGAGTTCGGCAAGGGAGCATTTTCCTTCCTTGTGATCCAAAACATGCCGGAGCGCGACGTTGCGGCGTTGAAACAGAAGATTGCCGCCGTTGACCATGTGGAGAGCGTGATCTGGTATGATTCCGTCGCGGATCTCTCAATCCCGATGGAACTTCTTCCGGAGAAGATCTACAAGGCGTTCAACTCCGACGATTGTACGATGATGGCAGTTTTTTTCGACACCTCTACTTCGGCGGACGTCACCATGGATGCCATCCGTGAGATCCGCTCCGTCGCCGGCAAACAGTGTTTTGTCACCGGAATGTCGGCGATGGTGACCGACCTGAAGGACCTCTGCGAGAAGGAGGAGCCGATCTACGTCGGGATCGCCGTTGTACTGGCGCTGGCAGCGATGCTCATTCTGCTGGACAACTGGGCAGCTCCGTTCGTTTTTTTGTCATCCATCGCCATGATGATCGTTCTGAACCTCGGAACCAACTACTTCTTCGGGGAGATATCCTACATCACAAAGGCGTTGTCTGCGGTGCTTCAGCTGGCGGTTACCATGGATTACTCGATCTTCCTGTGGAACAGCTACAACGAGCAGCTTACAAAGCAGGATGACCGCAACGAGGCTATGGCTGAGGCAATCCACGAAACACTGACCAGCGTGGTCGGAAGTTCCGTCACCACGATCGCCGGGTTCATCGCGCTGTGCTTTATGACGTACACCATGGGGCGCGACCTCGGACTGGTCATGGCCAAGGGCGTGGTCTTCGGTGTCATCGGCTGTGTGACGGTCCTGCCGTCGCTGATCCTCGGATGTGACCCGATTTTGAAAAAGACGAAACACCGCTCGCTGCTTCCGTCGATGAATAAGCCCGCGGCGGCCGTTGTCAGACTGTTCCCGGTGTTTCTTGTGATCTTCGCGATCCTGATGGTGCCCTCATTTTACGGATATAAAAAGACTTCCGACGAGGTGTACTACGATATGCTGGAGACACTTCCGAAAGACATGGAGTGCGTGATCGCCAACAGCAAGCTCAACGAGGAGTTCAACATCGCCTCCACGCATATGGTGCTCGCGGAATCGTCGTTGTCGCCGAAGACCATACGGGAGATGAGCCGTGAAATGGAGTCCGTCGACGGCGTCCGGTACGTGCTTTCCCTGGAGTCCGTCGTCGGGTCGGGAATCCCGGAGGAGATCCTTCCGGATTCGGTGACTTCGCTTCTCAAGAGCGAAAAGTGGGAACTGCTTCTGGTCAACTCGGAATACTCCTGCGCGAGCGACGAGGTTAACGCGCAGGTCACCGAACTGAACAGGATCCTCAAAAAATACGATGAGGGCGGAATGCTGATCGGCGAAGCGCCCTGCATGAAAGATATGATCGTGACGACGGACCGGGATTTCCGGATCGTCAACATTGTTTCCATTGCGGCCATTTTCCTGATCATCGCACTGGTGGAGAAGAGTCTGACACTGCCGGTGATCCTGATCTCGGTGATCGAGGTTGCGATCTTCATCAACCTCGGTCTGCCGCATTACCTCGGGCAGAGGCTTCCGTTCATCGCACCGATCTGTATCAGCACGATCCAGCTCGGCGCCACGGTGGACTATGCGATCCTGATGACGACGCGGTACAAGAAGGAGAGAACCGCAAATGCCGGCCGCAGGGAGGCTGTGCAGACGGCGCTCGCCGCTTCGATCCCGTCGATCCTGGTTTCCGGGATCGGTCTGTTCGCGGCAACTTTCGGAGTTGCGGTGTACTCGGAGATCGATATCATCAGCTCCATGTGCTACCTGATGGCACGGGGCGCTGTCGTCAGTATGCTGATGGTCATCGGAGCGCTTCCGGCATTGCTGATGCTGTTTGACGGTCTGATCTGCAAAACGACCGCGGGAATGCGGCGCAAAGAGAAAATGAAGGATGAGGACGAAAGGAGTATTCATCATGAAAAACTTGTCGGATAACAAAGCGGTACGGAACATCACGGCGATGCTCCTGTGTGCGCTTATGGTTTTGGGCCTGACAGGCTGCGGCCTGACCGCGGCGGGAGCAGCGAAGGAAAACAGTACGGATCTTTCGGAAAATGCGGATGCGGAAGCCGTTGAGCCTGCGTCGGAAACGCAGGGCACGGCAGAGCGTACGGAGGACACGGCTTCCGACGCGATCGTCAAGAAGGAAACCGTCTATGTGCTCACGGATGCGGAAGGGACCGCAAACCGTGTGATCGTCAGCGACTGGCTTTCGGGGTCCGCGGGGAACGGAGCGTTGAGCGATGTCTCGAACCTTTCGGACATTGAGGTCGTCGAGGGAAACAGCACGATGACGGTCGACGGGAACGCGATCGCATGGAATGCCGCGGACGGCGATGTGTATTACAAGGGAAATTCCCAAGAGCAGGTTCCGGTGGCAGTGCATGTGACGTATCTGCTGGACGGAAATGAAATATCCGCGAAGGACCTCGCAGGCAGGAGCGGAAGAGTTACGATCCGTTTTGACTACGAAAACCGGAAGAGTGAGACTGCGGTCATCGACGGAAAAGAGACGACCCTGTATGCGCCGTTTGTGATGATCACCGGTGTCCTGCTGAACAATGACACATTTTCCGATGTAACCGTGACGAACGGGCGTCTCGTCAATGACGGATCGCGAATGGCGGTCGTCGGCTGGGGCTTCCCGGGGCTTGCAGAGGACCTCGGGATTGCCGGGGAGAATTGCCCCGTTCCCGATCATATGGAGATCACTGCGGATGTGAAGGATTTCTCCCTGGGAATGACCGTGACCGTGGCCACGAACGAGGTGTTCCGCGGGCTGGATGTCGGAAAACTGGATTCCCTCGGAGATGTCGAGGCATTGATCGGGCAGGTCGAGGAAGCGATGAAACAGTTGGAGGACGGCTCCGGCGCATTGTACGAAGGACTGTGCAAACTGTATGAGAGCACGGACTCGCTCTCGGACGGCGTCGGCCGGTTGGCGGACGGTTCCAAACAACTCGCGGACGGCGCGAAGAAGGCCGCGAACGGTGCGGAGAGCCTGGCGGATGGTGCGGAAAAACTGAAGAACGGACTCGCTCAGCTGGACAGTAATTCGGAGACGCTCATGGGAGGGGCAAAGGAAGTATTTAACGGACTGCTTAAGGAAGCACAGGAGCAGTTGACGTCGGCGGGCCTTACGGTTCCGACAATGACGATCGACAACTATGAGAAAGTTCTTGACGGTGTGATCGCTTCCCTGGATAAGGACGCCGTGTACAAGCAGGCGGAGGCGGAAGTGAAGAAGGCCGTGGAGGCAAAACGCGGCTACATCAAAGAGCAGGTGACCGCGGCGGTCCGTGCCGAGGTGGAAAAGGCGGTTACCGAGGCGGTCCGCGCGGAAGTTGAAGCGAAGGTTAAGGCGGCGACGGAGGCGAAAGTACGTGAGCAGGTCGAGGCGGCCGTTCGGACGCAGGTATTTGCCGAAGTGCTGAAGAGCGTCGGAATGACGCCGGAGACCTATGAGGCCGATGTGGCTGCGGGTATGATCGACGAGGCGACGCAGGGGCAGCTCAGCGCGGCGACGGACGTGCAGATGAAGAGCGAACCGGTTCGGAAAATGATCGATGCGACCGTGGAGTCCGAACTGCAGTCCGCCGAGGTTACGGCAGCTGCGGACGCGGCGACGGACGCACAGATGGCAGGCGAGGAAGTGAAGGCAGTCATTGCCAAGACGACGTCGGACAAGATGGCGTCGAAGGAAGTGATCAAGACCGTCGAGGACAACACGGAGGCCCAGGTGACGAAGGCATTTTCCGACGCCATGGGCAGCGATGAAGTCAAGAGCAAACTTGAGGCGGCAGCGGCAGGAGCCGGTAAAGTCGCGGAACTGAAGCGCTCGCTCAACGAGTATAAGCGGTTCTACGAAGGACTTCAGGCGTACACCGCGGGAGTATCCGGAGCAGCTGACGGTTCAGCAGCGCTGGCGGACGGCGCAAAGTCACTGAAAAAAGGAAACGCGGATCTGGCTTCGGGAGCTGAGGAAGTGAACATAGGACTCGCCAAGCTTCATGACGGTATTCCGGCATTGACCGACGGGATCCGTCAGCTTCGCGACGGCGCAAAGGAACTCGCGGACGGTATCGGAGAGTTCGACGACCGTGTCGTGAAGAAGATTGCCGGTGTGTTCGACGGAAATATCACGGCGTTGACGGAACGGGTCAAGGCTGTCGCGGAAATAGCCGATGCCTATGACAACTTCTCCGGCATTGCCGACGGAATGGACGGGGATGTGAAGTTCATCATCCGCACCACAGAGATCGGAGAGTAAGAGAGAAAACAAAAAAGGGACACGCTCGAGGGCGTGTCCCTTAGTCATTCCATCACCGATCAGTCTTTTTCATCCGCTGCGTTCTGCGCGGTCTCAACCAGGCAGAGCGCCTCGACTTTCCACTCGCGGCATGCGTAAAATCCCTTGTCCGCGTAGAACATTGCCTCGCGGGCATATGCGTTTGCCTCGGAAGCGGGAGTGCCGGGCTGCTTGGCGCGCGCCAGACAGCTCATGGTGTACACTGCACATGCTTCATCGTAGAAATGTCCTTCCGGTATCAGAAGGGCCTTGACTGCAGCGGCAGCGCCGGCGTAGTCGCCTTCGCGGTACATGGTCTTCGCATTCATCAGAGGCTTGAAGCCTTCCTCTGCTTCCGTGACGGAAAGTCTGCGTGCCTCCGGAGTCAGAAGATGAATGGATATGTCAAGCTTGCGCGAGAGATATTCGAGAGTCTTGATCGACGGAACCGCGGTTCCGCTCTCAATCTGCGATAACATGTTTCTGGTGATAAAATCGCCGACGACCTGGCTTTGCGTCATCTTCTTGGCCAGACGGGCTTCCTTGATAATGCGTCCGATTTCCGCTCGATCCATTGATTTTCCTCCTTGTAATCGTAAACTTCATTTACAACCAACTGAATTGTAACAGATATTTACGAAAAATGCAACCCCGTCAAATAAAATAAATTTTTGCGGCCGATTTCAAAAATTGTTGAAATAAATGACGGAAAATCATATAATTATCAGTGCAAAGCGCAAAAAACGTGCGCGTGTAATAAATGGGAGGATCTTACTATGAGAAAAGGATCAAAATGGACAAGGCTTTTGTGCCTGCTACTGACGGTCGTTCTTCTTACCGGTTGTTCCGGTGTGAAGGATGCGTCCCGCCGTGAGAAGAACGGCGAACCGTCAACCGAGACGACGGTGACGTCAACACCGGCGACTCCGACGCCTACCACGGCGGAACCGGGGCCTACGGATGTCGTGACGCCAACGCCTACGGAGGAACCGACGCCGGTGATCACGGAGGAGCCTACACCGACGGAGACGCCTGTGCCGCCGACGGAGACGCCGACACCGGAGGTGACACCCGAGGTGACGCCTGAGGTGACGCCCGGTCCCTCGAATTTTGCGACGATCGAGGAGGAGCGTGAGGCGTTTGACAAGTACCTTGATGAGGTGTTCGTCAACATGGCCGGAACGAACGACCTGTCGCTCCACTACATTCTCGAGCATCCCGAGAACTACGGCATCACGGTCGATTTCGAAATGACCGAAGAAGACGGGAATCTTGAGGATTCCTACGAGCAGTTTGTCGAGATGGTAGGGGATCTGTCGCGGTTCAATTACAACAACCTCACGGAGCCGCAGAAGGTGAATTACGATCGCCTTCAGTATGAGTGTGATCTTCTTGCGAGATACAAGGATGCAAAGGTGATGAACCTCGGTCTTCTCGGCGAGAACAACAACGTATTCAGCGGCCTTTCGACCATGCTGTGCGAGTACGTGATCCTCGAGGAGAAGGACCTTCAGAACTTTATCAGTAACCTGAAGGCGCTGCCGGCTTATTTTTCGTCGCTCTATGATCTGATCGGGAAGTACTGCAAAGAGAACGGCCTTCGTATGACGCAGGGCATGTACGATACCACGGTGAAGAATATCGACGATCTGACCGGAACGGACAATGTCATTTATCTGGCGCTCAAGGGCAACTGCGAGTCGTCGACGCTGGATGCTTCCGTATACGAAAAATATCTCGAGGAAGCGAAGGAAGTCATCAACACGACGGTCGTTCCCGCGCTCGAGGAGTTCAAGTATAAGTTCAAGGATTTCGAGCAGTACGTTGACGATGTGAAGGGCCTCGGCAACTCCGAGGATGGAAAGAAGTATTATTCGTTCTTGATTCAGGGGGCGACCGCTTCCAACTGGTCTCCGGACAAGATGTTCGAATACCTGAAGGGTAAAGCGGACGATATGTTGACGGAGCTGTACTCGATCATGGCAGCGGATCCCGATGCTTACAGCCGCATGCTGTCGGCGGAGTACGGAAACACGGATTTCAAGCAGATCCTGAACGAGCTTCGCGATAAAACGCTCAAGCAGTACCCGGCGATCACACGGACCGATTATATCGTGGATGCGTTGCCGAAGGAACTGCGCGTTGATGGTGTATTGGCATATTTCATGCCGCCGCAGTACGACAATCCGACCCACAAGGTCATCCGCGTCAATCCGGACAGCGGCAGCAGCGATGTGGAGCTTTACTCCACGCTCGCTCACGAGGGCTTCCCGGGACATCTGTACCAGGACGAGTATTTCCGCGCA
>JBGUPV010000021.1:0-3274 GCA_045130455.1 Lachnospiraceae bacterium
GCTCAACGACACGAGCGGGAAAAACAAGGGAGAACTCTTCCTGAACGGATATATGCACGAAGCAAATAAGCTTATCGGCGGCAATCAGAACTATATGGCGGGCAACGTGATTCACCGCAACGGGATCCTGGTCAACGGCGGCGAGTTCACGATGAACGGCGGAACGATCCGGGGAGGCCGCAGCCGGGATGAATGGGCGACTGCTGCACTGAATGTCGACAAGGTTCTCAGCGAGCTGAACCGGGGAAAACTCCAGTTGGAGGAAATCGACGTCGGCATCAACTTCAAAACGACCGACTATATCTGGCATCAGATCCACTGCGACGGTCTCACGATCAAAAGTGGAAATGTTGTGATCAACGGCGGTACGCTCGAAGGACGCGGCTATCGCGACTATGAGATCAGATCCGATAGCGGAAACAAGATGCCGCCTTACACTTTTGTGCACAACAGAGCAGCCGGGTTGTATATGACCGGCGGAACGCTGACGGTCAACAACGGATCTTTTAAAGGTTACGGCGGCGCGAACGCCATGGAAATCGCCTCATCCGCCAAGAAAAATGTCGTTTTCCGCTCGGGTGATTTCTATGTCAAATCGCTCGACAAGTGTTATGTTCCCGGCCCCGATTTGCCGATGGGAGCTTCCCATTGGCTGGAAAACCGCAACTGGTTTGTTGAAACAGGAACCGGTTCTTTCGGTTATCAAAGCGTGATCGATACCGAGCAGGTCGTGGCTGAGGTGGACGGCAGATCCGCACGGGTCGTGCCGCGTGACGATCTTGGGATGACTCTTTATAGCGCGGAAACCGGAGAAATAGTTGACTATATCAGCTGGGACCTCAACGGCGATCCGCGATACTATGTTCCTTATGAACCCTATTGGACCGACTGTGCGCCGGATCGTGGACCATTCCATCAAGGTTATTTGAGCATTTCAGACAAACTTGGTGTCTCTCCGTCCGTTTCCATCGGCGGGAGTCAGGTATCCGCCGGCGGAGATCTCGAAAATGAGATCAAGGGCTTTGAGATCAGCAACAACTATGGAAAGTATTATACGGACGACAACGGAAATACATCTTATACGGACGCGAACGGTGTGACGACACCCGCACCGATTACGCGGATGAATTTCCGGCTGAAAGATATTATTCCCGATGACGCGAAACTGGGGAATGTATATAAGATGTCGATCGAGAATACGGAATACCTGGCTGGGCCAAACGGAACCATTGTCAGCAGTCAGCGCCACAGAAAGATCGTGGAGGTCCGCATTGAGAGCTTCGTGCCTGAAATCACCATGCATCCTTCGAATCAAGTTGCAGATAAAAAAGGTGGCCTTGTCACACTGCAGGCATCGGCTGATGAAGCGACCGAAGCATACTGGTTGAGGCCGTACGACGGAAAGACGTGGACGGGCACCTTCAACACTTCAACGGGTCTTGCTGAACTGAAAGACTATTCTGTCATGTCAACGGATGATCTTGTTTGCGTATTCAAGAATAAGTATGGCGAGGTCCGTACAGATCCTGCGCGGGTGATGTACCAGCCTACAAATCTCACATCTGTGGTTACCAGCAATATGAGGAAAATTGTCTGGAGTACGACGCAGGATTACGGTATCATCGCACCGGAAGGCCTTTCGGATTACAGCCCGGATCAGATTCTGCAGAATTATAGTCGTTGGTTTTATGCCACAAGCCTTCCTATGGCAATGAAGAATAATTGGCAACAGCTTGACGGCGCGTGGACGTCTGGAACAGGTAAAGCTTTCTCGTTCTACTATAATGCAGGTAGGATACTGTGGGCGGACCATCCGCAGACATCATTTGCCGGCGTCTATCGATTTAAGACGAAAATCAATGTTGACGGAGAGATATTTGATTATACGAGTCCGTGCTATGTCGTCTCTGTCGTTGACGGTGATGACCCTGAATATGCCATAACTTCCGTCAATCTTTATGGTCTTGAAGAGCACTATATTGATGACCTTGCACCGGTGACTGCCGATCTCTATACCGATAATGCGAACGTCGTCGTGAGTAATTTCCAGTGGACGAGCGGAGTAAATAAAACCACCGGTATTATAACGGAACACAACGCGAAATTTAAGGGAGACCTCAAAATACCGTATGGAGTCTATCATTTCGCTGCGGACGAAGACGGTCAGTTTACGATCAATTTTGACAATAAAAAAATTGTGATCGACGGCAGCACGATCCCGGCTAATTGTACAACACTGTCGTTTACCTATAATTTATATGGCAACGAAGCATTTGACTGGGCGCGTGACAAAGTTGCGCAGAAAACAAGTATGTTTGTCCTCGACATCGGAGACACAGTCGATATCGACCTGAACGAGTATTTTGAGTTTACCTGTCATTATAGACATGAACAGGATAATGGGGTTATCCATAACCTGACAAGAATCGAGCCGGTAGAATACTACTGGAACGCCCTTGCCAATCACTTTGATGGACTGGAGCTCACAAATGATTATCACATCAAGGGAACCGTTACTGGTCCGGCGGTAAACTGGCCGGTTACCTTTGATTTGATCACAACACCAGAAGCTGATGTTTATCATCGCAACAACGGATTGTCGTTCACGTTCTGCATTCAGGAGCCAAGAGAAATTGTGACACACAGTCTGATAAGCGGTCTTTCGGATGAGGCGTTGGCGGCTATGAAGCATGTGCACACATGGGGTGCATGGACCGATAACGGAGACGGGACACACATCCATACCTGCACAGATTGCAAATCCGTAGAAGCCTGTCCCCACTCCCTCGACGAGGGCACGGTGACGACGCAGGCGACCGGATCGAAGTCCGGCGTCATGACCTATACCTGCGAACTCTGCGGCGGCAAGGTGACGGAAACGATCGATCCGCATGTCATCGAACAGGTGGCAGCGAAAGCCTCGACCTGCATCGATCAGGGCTGCAAGGCGCACTACGCCTGCAAGGACTGCGACGCGATCTTCTCGGATGCCGCCGGGACCAAGCCGATCACGGATCCTTCGTCGATCCTCCTCCCGCTCGGCGATCACAGCTGGGATGCGGGCGTCGTGACAAAGGAGCCCACGGCCACGGCGACGGGCGTGAAGACCTACACCTGCAAGGTTTGCGGCACGACCAAAACCGAGACGATCCCGAAGCTGAGCAGCGTCAAGATCGGCGACGTGAACCAGGACGGCTCCGTCGACGCCACCGACCGCATGATCCTCTCGCGGTATCTCGCGAAGTGGGACGGTTATGCGGCGAAGATCAAATCC
>JBGUPV010000022.1:0-4157 GCA_045130455.1 Lachnospiraceae bacterium
CAAATACCGCTGGATCATGGCGGCGTTTGCCCTCGGACTGATGGCGAGCACGCTTCTTCTCGGTTCCCTCAAAAACGGCGCGACCAATTGGATCCGCATCAGAGGCTTCAGTTTCCAGCCGTCGGAGCTGGCCAAACTCTGCTATGTCTTCGCCGGATCGGCGACTTTGGACCGCCTGTTCCGAAAGCGTAACCTGACGCTCTTTATCTCGCTGTCCTTTCTTCTCGTGGTGAGCCTTGCGCTCATGAACGACTTCGGAACGGCATCGGTATTTTTCGTGACATTTCTCGTGATCTCGTTCCTGCGCTCCGGCGATTTTGCGACGCTGATCCTCGCACTCGGCGGCGCCGTCTCCGCGGGAACCATGGTACTGATCGCCAAGCCCTACATCTGGGCCCGCTTCTCGACCTGGGGACATGCGATGGAGTACGCGTCCGACGGCGGTTACCAGCAGGCAAGAACACTGACCGCGATCGCGTCCGGCGGTCTGCTCGGTACCGGTCCCGGCGGCGGTTTCCTCAAGCGCGTCTCGGCGGCGGACACGGACCTTGTGTTCGGTATGGTCTGCGAGGAGTGGGGACTGATCACCGGAATTCTCGCCGTTTTGTGCATCCTTGTCCTCTCTGCTCTGGCGATCCACACCGCGATGTCGTGCCGCTCGAGTTTCTACATGATCGCGGCATGCTCCGCGACGACGATGCTCGTGTTCCAGACCGCGCTCAATGTGTTCGGCTGCACGGATCTTCTGCCCCTCACGGGCGTGACCTTCCCCTTTGTCTCCAACGGCGGCTCCTCGATGCTCCTCTCCTGGGGGCTGCTGGCATTTCTCAAGGCCGCCGACAGCCGCCCCGGCGCAAGCTTCGTCCACCGCGTCACCGACCGCAGACAACGCAAAAGCCTCAAGGGCGTACAGGCATCCGCCTACGTTGACGAGGGCATTGAGGGCGACGTGGCCGAGGATTCCGGCGCCCTGTACGAAGGTCTTCCGGACCCTGCGGAAAGGGGGGACGACCGATGAAAAAGATACGGCAGCGAGCGGCATTCTGCACGCTCTTCATCCTGATCTTCCTAGGCGCTTTACTGGTACTTTTGAACCGCTACCGAAAGCATTCGGACGAGTGGTTTGAGACGCCTTACAACCGCCATATTTATTCCTCGGAAAATGTGCTGCTCTCGGGGACGATCCTCGACCGCAACGGTCTGATGCTCTCTCATGTGGAGGACGGCAAGCGCCTCTACTCGACCGATGAGGCGATCCGCAAAGCGACGCTCCACGTGGTCGGCGACCGCTACGGCAAGATCGGTACCTCGGCGCTCGCGACGATGCGGGATCTGCTTGTCGCCTACAAGACGCTCCGCGGCGTGGCCTCGGTCAGCGAGCAGGGAAACACCGTTCATCTGACGGTGGACGCCGTTGTCAATGCGGCAGCCCTCAAGGCCCTCGGCGACCGCACCGGCACCGTGTGCGTCTACAATTACGAAACCGGCGAGATCCTCGCCCTCGTATCGACTCCGACCTACGACCCCGACAATATCCCCGAGAACCTTGAGACCGACGACCGCTACTCCGGCGTCTATCTCAACCGTTTCCTGCAGACCACGGCAACACCGGGCTCCGTCCTGAAGCCAGTCATCCTGCAGGCCGCCCTGGAGACGCTCACCGCGTCGGACATGGACGCTTCGCTCTCGGGCTCGATCGAGGACTTCACCTACAACTGCACCGGCACAGCCCGGTTTGCGGACGGAACCGTCCGCTGCCCGAAGGCCCACGGCAAACAGACGCTCTCCCAGACACTCGCGAACTCGTGCAACTGCGCGTACGCGGCGCTCTCCGTGAAGATGGGCGCCGATACCGTCTCCGAATACCTGCAGAACGCCGGACTGACCGCCTCCTACACGGTAGGCAACACACGTTCCGCCCGCGGTACCTTTGAGATCACAGGGATTGCCGACTACCGTCTCGGCTACGCGGGCGTCGGACTCTACCACGACCAGGTTAACCCCTGCAGTCTTCTTGTCTACTACGGCGCGATCGCCGGCGGCGGCACCGCTGCCGTTCCGACAACTCTCGGTTACGTGACCGACGACAAGGGCAAAGAGATCTACCGCCCCGAAACCGTACGCACCGGACGGCTTCTGAAAGCATCCTCCGCGGAGTACCTCCGCAAGGCGCTGATGGACGACGTTGTCCTCACCTACGGTGCCTCCCGCTTCCCCTGCACGATCGGCGCCAAATCCGGCACGGTGGAAACCTCCGAGGGCCGCTCCAACAGCTGGTTCGCGGGCTTTACCGCGGACGAGGACAAGCCGTACGCATTTGTCGTCTACCTCGAGCACGCAGGCTCCGGAAGCCGCGCTGCCGGGGACGTCGCGGCGGCGGTTTTGAGAGCCATCCTGGACCGCTGAGTATCTTCCGGCACGGTCACCGTTCTACGTCTTTCCGTACTGCCCAAAGCGAAGCAACTTTCTGAACGGGCGCCGGATCATTTTCCGCCGAAGGACATAAAAATGCCCCCGACAGCAACGCCGGGGGCTTGTTTTATGCTTATTCGGTTCAGTGCATGCGGTAGAGATCGGTGTTGATCTTCAGTCCCTTGATCACGCCCACGATCACGTCCATATCCTGGCGGATGTCGGCGATCTGCTTGTCAAAGGAACCGCCCTTCGGTACGGAAGGCTCCATGGTATCGCGGTGCGTGTCCACCAGAACGTGGATCCTGCGGTCGACATAGCCGATCATGATCTTGTACGGAAGGACCGACGTCAGCTTCATCAGCGACTGCATCAGCGACGGCGTCAGCAGGTAAAATGCTTCGGAATCATTCTGACACAGGCACTCGAAACGGCTGTTGAACGCCGTGTCCTCGGTCTCGATGACATGACGCTTGTCCGCCTTCTTCACGAACAGACCTTTGCGCTTGTTCGTAAAGTTAAAGCCCTTCTGGATGATCTGCAGATCCGAGCTGAAGTCCTTGTTCGGCTCAAACTCGATCCACTGGCCGCGGAAATACACGTAGGTCGTGCTGTTGCCCTGACTGTCGGTCGTAGTGTCCGCGATATACACATCCGCACGCCGGAACATAACCCCGTCATAGACAGCCGTCAGCAGATCCTCACTCTTGTAGTCGGAGCCGAACATCATGATGTTCATATTCCGAAGATAATCCCTGGAAAAGCCTTTATCCGGCTCGTACTTGTATTCTTCGAAATACTCCTTCGCCACCCGGTTGACAAGCGTCTGCTTGTACTTCTGACGATACTCCTTATTGAGCGTCGCCGCGGTGATGATCAACAGCACAAGTCCGATCACGCAGATCCCGATACCGATCAAAAACAAACCGCTCTTGAACAGCAGGATCGTCACTGCGATCCCGACGAGGCATATCCCGACGCCGATCCGATCCCGGCGTTTGATTCGTTTGTTGAGCTCGATGAGCTCCTGAAGCTTCGGATCCATAAAATCTCCCTTCACAGCAGATTACATATCGGCGAAGATCCTCCGGTCAATGTTCAGGGCATCTACGATGTTGCAGATGACCTTCAGCTCGCGGCGCGCCATCTCGGTCTCATACACAAGATTTGTCTTGTGGAATACGCTCGGCTCAAAATGATTTTTCCGCGAGTTGATCGCGACGTGCAGCTGGTTGTTCACAAAGCCGAACATCACGGGACAATTGAATTCACTCTTTAACTGCATCATCGCCTGCATCAGGCGCGGCGTCAGCAGATAGAACGCCTCCGTCATGTCCTGGCAGGTGCAGGTGAACTGTCTGTTGAACTCCGTGTCCTCCGTCTCGAACTTGCTGCGGCGATCGACGGCCCTGGTGAACAGACGACTCGTCTTCTTGCTGCAGAAATTGAAGTCCTTCGACACCACCTGCAGGTCCGACTCAAAGGCCTTATTGTACGAGAATTTCAGCCACGAGCCCTGCATATAAACGGTCGTGTGGCTGCTCTTGCCGCTCGACGTGTGCTGCGCAATGTAGATGTCGGAGCGGCGGAAATCAACGCCCTTATAGCTGCCGACGACCATATCCTCGCTGCTGTAGCGGTTGCCCGTCATCATCATGCCGGTCGCCTGGATCTCCGGGAGCTCGAAGCCCGAACCCGGATCGTACGCGAAACGGTCAAACAAGCCGTTGCTCGCGCGGTTGACG
>JBGUPV010000023.1:0-5826 GCA_045130455.1 Lachnospiraceae bacterium
ACCCCGACAAACACGAGGAAAAATGCGATGAACAGATACCCGATCAGGGAGGTGAAATACGCACGCAGCTCTTTCTTGTAAACAGCGATCATACCTCAGCGTCCTCCTTTCCGGTCATCTCGATGAACACATCCTCCAGAGTCTTCTGGATCGCGTTCATCTCAAAGATCGCGATGCCGGCCTTGACGCAGGTATCAAACAGGCGGATGCGGAACTCCTCGCCGTCCGAACAATAAACCGCGTAAGCGTAGAGACCCTCTCCGGCATCTTCCTGGAGCGCGGACCATTTTGCGACATCATTGCGCTTTGCGAGCGCGGCTCCGAACGTCGGCGCATCCGCGTCAACAACGATGCGGACACCGGACGTACCGCCGAGCTTGCGGATGATATTTTCCGGCGTATCGATCACGAGTTTTTTCCCATGATCAATGATCAGCACGCGGTCGCAGACGGCGTTGACCTCGAAAAGAATGTGCGAACTCAAAATGATCGTGTGCTCTCTTCCGAGGCTGCGGATCAGCTCGCGCATCCACGTGATCTGCATCGGATCGAGACCGACCGTAGGCTCGTCGAGAATCAGCACCTCGGGATCGCCGATCAGCGCCTGCGCAAGACCGACTCTCTGGCGGTAACCTTTACTCAGGTGCTTGATGAGCTTGTTCTGCATATGCTTGACATGCAGAAGTTCCATCACGCGCTCCACTTCTTCCTTGCGCGACTTTGCAGCGACGCCCTTGAGTTCGGCGCAGAATTTCAGATACTCTTTGACGCGCATGTCGGGATATACCGGAGGGATCTCCGGAAGATATCCGATGCTGCGCTTTGCTTTCTCCGGCTCATCATAGACGTTGAACCCGTTGATGGTCACGTCCCCTTCCGTCGCGGAATTGTAGCCGGTGATCATGTTCATGGTCGTCGATTTTCCTGCGCCGTTCGGGCCCAGGAAACCGAGGATCTCTCCTTTTTCCACGGTAAAGCTCAGGTCGTCCACGGCACGGAAATCACCGTACTGCTTTACCAGATGTTCCACTGTAATCACGTTCATCCTCCTGATGTCCGGTCGTTCTCCCTCGCCGGCCGGCACATTTTCCCCGAAGGGACTTCGGACGGTCATCCCGTCCGCCGCAGCGATCATTGCAGATCGTTTATCTCTGCCCAATCACCGCCGATCATTCATGATCAGTCGATCACCGCTGATCGTCGATCATCATAGATCGATCACATCCTGCATCGTGTAGATGCCGGGCTTGTTGCCCGCAAGAAATTTTGCCGCGACAACGGCGCCCTTGCCGAAAATTGCCTTCGAATACGCCATGTGGCTCACGGTGATCACCTCGTCCGTTCCGGCAAAGATCACGTCATGGTCACCCACGATCGTACCGCCGCGGACAGCGCTGATTCCGATCTCATCCTTCGGCCGCTGCTCGCTTCTGCCGGAGCGGTCAAAGACATATTCCTTCGCTTTCGGAAGCACCTCGTTGATGGCGTCCGCGATGGCGAGAGCCGTACCGCTCGGCGCATCCTTCTTCAAACGGTGATGCTTCTCGACGATCTCAATGTCAAAGCCCTCAGCCGCAAGTTTCTTCGCAGCTTCCTGCACCAGACGGAACAATACGTTCACACCCAGCGACATGTTCGCGGAACGAACGATCGGCAGCTCCTTCGCCGCCTCATTGATCTCCGCAACCTGCTCCTTTGTGTAACCTGTCGTGCAGAGCACCAACGGCATGGAACGCTTCTTCGCTTCCGTGATCAGCTTCGTGAGGATCTTCGGGGTCGAAAAATCGATCAGCACGTCAGCTTCTTCCTTCACATCCTCAAACGAGCTGTACACCGGATACTCCGCATTTTTCGGAACGACCAGATCGACGCCCGCGACGATCTGCGCATCCGGATCTTCCGCCACGATCTCGGTGATCACACGGCCCATGTGGCCGCTGCAACCGTTCATGATAATCCTTGTCATAACACAGACTCCTTCTCGTATGATGTGTCGGAAAATGCCCGTCCAAGGCTCATTTTCCGACGATTAGCGCGGTCTTTTGCAGGGACATAAAAGCCCCCGCAACAAAGCACAAAACGGGCCTCGGGCCGTGCCGCGAGGACACAGCCGCAAGACCCGAAACGGTCATAATTACAGAATTCCCTGCTTCTCCATCTCTGCCTTGAGGATCGCGAGATTCTGCGGCTCCATGGCGGAAAGCGGCATACGCATGCTTCCGTCACACTGTCCCATCAGAGCGGTGGCCGCCTTCACAGGGATCGGATTGACCTCCAGGAAGAGGTCCTTCGCAAGCCGGAAGTACTTCACCTGCAGATCGCGCGCCTTTTCCGTCTCGCCGCGCAGATACGATGCGACCATCTCATGCACCTGCTCGGGGATCACGTGGGAAAGCACTGAGATCACGCCCTTACCTCCGACCGAGAGGATCGGCACGACCATGTCATCGTTGCCGGAGTAGATGTCCATCTCTCCGTCCGTGAGGGCCGCGATCTCCGTGGCGAGCGTAATGTCGCCGGAAGCCTCCTTCACGGCTACGATGTTCGGCACCGTCTTGTACAGCGTCGCGATCGTCTGCGCCGTCATCTTGCAGCCGGTTCTCGAAGGCACATTGTAGAGGATCAGCGGCTTCTTCGTGCTCGCCGCGATCGCCGTAAAATGAGCGATCAATCCGTTCTGCGTCGCCTTGTTATAGTAAGGCGTAACCACGAGCATCGCGTCGACGCCGCGGGCATCCGCCTCCTGAGTGAGATAGATCGCCGTCTCCGTGCAGTTGGAGCCGGTGCCTGCGATCACGGGCACACGGCCTGCCACCTTCTTCACACAGTACTCAATGACATCGAGATGCTCCTCGTGAGAAAGGCAGGAAGCCTCTCCCGTCGTGCCGCACACGACGATGGCGTCCGTCTTATTCGCAATCTGATATTCAATAATATTGGCAAAACTGTCGTAGTCAACCTCTCCGCCGTTTTTGAACGGGGTAATAATGGCCACTGCGGAACCTGTAAAGATCGACATGGGAAACCTCCGCGTAATCCGAATTCGTATGCTGCCGGGCTAGGAAACTATCGTTTCCTTCCCGAAAATATACGGAAAACATTGTACCATGACACGCGTCGTATGTCAATAAGTCAAGATGGCGGATACGGGGATTCAAAATGCGGCTGAAAATGCCTGCCGCGACACGGAAAAGAGCCTCCCGCACCGTCACTTGGGCAATGCGAAAGGCTCCGTCCGAGAATTATGACAAATTCGGTATTATCTTATGATGGTAACTCCTTCATCCACCTGCCAGTACGTGAGGTGTACTAAG
This sequence comes from Lachnospiraceae bacterium, assembly GCA_045130455.1. Classification (GTDB taxonomy): domain Bacteria; phylum Bacillota; class Clostridia; order Lachnospirales; family Lachnospiraceae; genus ISDg. Next base: position 3,315 of record JBGUPV010000023.1, read on the forward strand.
CCTCTGAGATCTAACTCTGTCAGGTTATTGTTCTTAAGGTCTAAATTATTCAGTTCAGTACAATCACTCAGATCAATGGACTTCAATCGATTGTTCTTCGCCATGATCTTCGTCAGGTTCGAACAGCCGTCCAGGATCAACGTAACCAGTTCCGTTCCCTCGCACGTGAAGTCTCTAAGCGAACTGCATCCGCTCAGATCCAACGAAGAGATCACATTCCTCGGCGAGCTGCCATACGGCTCAGTGCTGTAAACCTGGCTCAAAATCGCACAATTTCTCAAAGAAGCACTGGAAATCCTACATCCGGTGGGTGCAAAATCGTGCAGCGAGTCACATCCATCTGCCCTCAACTCATCGATCACAGAGTTCGAAAGACGCAACTGCTGGACATCACATCCGCTGAGCAAAAGATGCTGGACTTCTGAATCCTCAACAACAACTTCGAGATCATGCTTTATTCCCGTCAGATCAAGAGTCCCCAAACGATAGTTTTTCAACCACACCTTGTGCAGATTCGGAAGCAAGGTCAGATCAAGATATACCAACTCCTCATTCTCAGGATTAACGTTTTCGCCGTAAAGCTGCAGTTCCGACAGATTGGTAAAGAAGTCAATACCTCTGCAATCGTACGTATTCAGTCGAAGTTGAATAATATTAACTTGCAATTCACTTCCTTTGAGATACCCGTCTTTGTTCTGGTCATACTGTTGTTTCACGTATGCAAGGAACGTGCTGTTCGGGAAGAACTGGCTCGTTAGCGGTACCCCGTTCTGTGCCGTACCGTCAACGATGTAGCAATTTGCGTCAATATCCGTCAAACCGCTGCACCCGCGCACATCAAGCGCTGTGAAAGCGTTATTCCGGCACATCAGTAACGCAAGCGTCGACGTTCTCGGCAGTTTCAGCGTCGCGATTGGATTGTACGAACAGCTCAATGCTTCAAGATTCACATTTGCGCTGACATCCAGATCCGTCAGCACATTGTAATCACAGCTAAAATCCCGAAGCTGCGGCAATCCGCTGACATCCAGCGACGACAGACCGTTTCCGCTGCAATTCAGATACTGAAGAAGTGTATTTTCCGAAATATCAAGTTTCGTAAGGCCGGTATTCTTGCATTTGAGCGTCTGAAGCTTTACATTGGCTTTGATATTCAACTCTCCGATCGGATTGTCATTACAGTTCAGTGCGGTAATACTCTTGAAATACTCGATTCCGCTGAGATCCTCGATCCCGAGGTCCGCAACATTGATCTCATCAACTGCCGAGACTTCATCTACATCCAAAACACCATCACTGTTCAGATCAAACTGCCGGATATACTCACGGAAATTGTCATCCGGGAAATTTTCCGCTCCGATCAGAAGATCGTTAGGACGAACGATCACAGTGGAGTCATCTGCAAGCAGATTCTCATCTTCAAGTAACAGACAATTGCTGATATCCAGCACACCGATACTGTTGTTGTAGCAATAAAGCATCGTGAGGGCCGTGTTGGCGGTAACGTTCAACTCGGAAAGGTTATTGTCATAGCAATAAAGCAATTCCAGATTTACATTATCCGATACGTCCAGCGTCGAAAGGTCGTTCTCACAGCACTTCAACATCCGAAGTTCCGTAAGCCCGCTGACATTCAGACTCGCAAGCGAGCCGTACGCACAAGTCAACTCCTCAAGAGAAGTACAAACACTCGCGTCCAGCGAAGTCATCGGAGTACCCGCACAACTCAATCTGACAAGGTTCGGACACTCTTCCAGATTCAGCGACGTAAGGCCGGTCTGGCTGCACTCAAGGGATAACAGACTGTTATTCCCCTGCATCGTCAACGTTGTCAGGGACGAACATCCACTGCAATCAAGTTCCTCGAGCTCATGCCACGTACCGATATTCAGCGACTGGAATCCGCACTCGGTGCAGATAACTTCCTTGACATTGTAACTGCTGTCAAGATTGAGGGACTTCAATGAAGCATTCCCGCTGCAATCAATCTTCGTAAGTGAAGTCAAGTGACTGAGATCAAGCGAAACGAGATCATTCATCCCGCAATTCAGTTCCTGAAGCCACGAAAAATACTGAATACCCCTCAGACTCGTGATATCTTTGTCATACAGATTCATCATCGTTACAGCAGCAATCTCCGAATAATCCAGAACACCGTCGTGGTTGGTATCGCATACCCCCAACAAGTAATCTCGGAAGTTCTTATCCGGGAAAACGCGCGCCGTGATCACTGTGTCATTGCTCCCGATATTGCGGACAATGATCACTCCATCATCCGCATGGATATTCTCGTTACGCAGTTGCGTGCAGGGTTGAACATCCAGCACTCTGATGCAGTTGTTATCGCAGAACAACTCTGTAAGCCCGGTAGCATTCGTCAGGTTGATATCCTCAAGAAGATTACTGCTGCAATCAAGAGTCTTCAATGCCGAGGTAAAACCGAGATTCAAATTCGTAAACTGATTTCCGGAACAATTCAGCGACTCAAGGGAAGAACACCCGTTGATCGTCA
>JBGUPV010000024.1:0-17547 GCA_045130455.1 Lachnospiraceae bacterium
TGGACAATTCGATCCCCTCGTGCCTGGTTTATATGGACCGGCTCCGCATGGAGCAGGTTATCGACAACGTGGTCGGAAACTCGCACAAATACGCCGGGACCGACATTCACGTGAGCTTTGACGAAGTGACGATGCCGGCGGCCGACAGCGAGGATGCGCGGTTTATCCGGATCCGGATCAGCGACAGCGGCCCGGGCGTGGCGGAGGAGGAGCTTCCGCTGATCATGCAGAAGTATTACCGCGGAAGCGTCTCGAAGGGCAAGAGCGGCGTCGGACTCGGACTGTATCTGGTACGGACGTACATGGAGAAGCAGGGTGGCGGAGCCGAGGTGTACAACGACAACGGACTGACGGTTGATCTGTACCTGCGTAAAGTGTGATCGCTCCCCCGGAAAATGAGCGACGGCAGTATGAACTTTGATCGAGGGGATGATCGGCGGTGCCGGGAGCTTCGATTGAGGATATGATTGACGGAGCAGTGAGCTTCGACTGAGGAAATCGATGAAGAGGAAACCGAAGAAAAAGCGTATTGTGTCTGCGGCGCTGCTGTTGGTTCTGGCAGCGGTTCTTTGCGCGTGCGGCAATCGGCCGGAGAAAGAAAGCCGCGGTGAGCAATTTGCGCAGGAGCGGAACGTGACCGCGGGCGGGAATACCCCGGGCGCGGCGGAAACACAGGCGCCGACGGCACCCGCGGATCCGACGCCGACACGCACGCCGAAACCGAAGAAACGAACGAAACCGGAAAATACGATCCCGGCGGAGCATGTGACGGAGGTAACGCGCGCGGTAGCGGGGGAACTCAAAGTCACGTGGCTCGGGCACTCATCCTCGCTGGTGCAGATGGGCGAGGTAAATCTTCTGTTTGACCCGGTATTTTCCGAAAAGGTGGGAGTCGCGGGAATCGGTCTGAAGCGGTTCGCGGAAGTTCCGCTGCAGCCGGAGGATGTGCCGGAGATCGACGTATTGTTCATCTCGCACGACCATTACGATCACCTGGATGAACCGACGATCCTTGCCATCGACGACCGCGTGAGTCACTATGTGATGCCTGTAGGCGTCGATGCGATCCTCACAGGATGGGGGATCGATCCCGCGAAGATGCATCCGCTGCAGCCGTGGGAGACGACGGAGATCGCGGGCATTACGTTCACGCTTACGCCGGCGCAGCATGTCGGCGGACGTCTCGGAGGCGAGGCGACGCTGTGCGGCGGCATTCACCTCGATGACGGCGCGCACACGCTGTATTACACGGGGGACAGCGGATATGCGGAGCATTTTGCGGCGATCGGAGAGCACTTCGGTCCTGTCGATCTGATGCTGGCGGAATCCGGTCAGTATAACGAGGCATGGATCATGTCGCACATGCTTCCGGAGCAAACCATACAAGCGGCGCTGGATGTGAAGGCGGTGTGGATGATCCCGATCCACTGGGGAGCCTATGTGCTGTCGGTCCACGATTGGGATGAGCCGCCGATCCGGGACACGGCGCTGGCCGCGGAGAGGGGCGTGAACATCGCGACGCCGCGGATCGGACAGACGGTGGATTACCGTGATATCGCCGGTTACACGGAGCGCTGGTGGGAGACGGTCGAGTAAAACTTTGTTTGACAGAATAAAAAGATGAGTCACTTGGCGCGACTCATCTTTTTTTGTGTGTATGTGAGATGCAGTGTCTACTTGAGAAGTGCCTCGAGGCGTCTTGCCGCTTCCTTCGTGTCCTCGGGATTGCCGAAGGTGGAGAAGCGGAAATAGCCTTCGCCGCAGGCTCCGAAGCCGGCGCCGGGCGTTCCGATCACCTGGATCTCGTGAAGCAGCTTGTCGAAGAGCGTCCAGCTGTCCATGCCCTCGGGGCAGCGCATCCAGATGTACGGGGAGTTCTTGCCGCCGCAGTACCAGATGCCGGCACGGTCAAGCGCTTCCATGAGCACGGCCGCGTTGTTCTTGTAGATGCGGAGGTTGTCGTGGATCTGCTTCTGGCCTTCCGGCGTGAAGACGGCCGCGCCGCCCTTCTGGATGATGTAGGAGACGCCGTTGGTCTTGGTGGTGCGGTTGCGGATCCACATATCGTTCAGGCACATGCCGTTTCTCTTGAGGGCTTTCGGAATGACCGTGTAGCCGAGACGCGTGCCGGTGAATCCGGCAGTCTTGGAGAGCGAGCAGATCTCGATGGCACAGGTTTCCGCGCCCGGAATCTCGAAGATGCTTCGCGGAAGCGTCGGATCGTCGATAAATGCCTCGTACGCCGCGTCGAAAAGGATGACCGACTCATGAGCATTCGCAAAATTCACCCACTTCGTCAGCTTCTCGCGGTCAAACACCGCGCCCGTCGGGTTGTTCGGGGAGCAGAGGTAGATGAGATCGGCAACCGTATCCTCGCTCGGTTCCGGCAGGAAACCGTTCTCGCGTCCGGAGGGCAGATGGATGATCTTGCGGCCGGCGATCACGTTGGCGTCCACATACGCGGGGTAGGCGGGCTCAATGATCAGGGAGCTGCCTCCGCGGTCGAAGAGGTCCAGAATGTCGCCGAGCTCGTCGCTGGCACCGCTTGAGACGAAGACATCTTCGGGCGTGAGGGCGATGCCGCGGGAACCGTAGTACGCCGCGATGGTCTCGCGGAGGACCGGCGCGCCGCATTCCGGCATATAGCCGTGGAAGCGGGCTGCGTCCGCCTGATCGTCAACCGCCTCGTGCAGAGCCTTGATGACGGCGTCGCACAGCGGAAGAGACACGTCGCCGATACCCATGCGGTAGAGGTGTGCATCGGGATGCTCCTGCTGATATGCTTTGACCTTCTGGGAAATGTTGTAGAAGAGATAGGAATCCTTCAGGTTCGCATAGTTCATGTTGGGTGTGATCATGGTGTTGTGTCCTTTCCTGTGGTTTCGTGCCTGTTCATTTGCCGAAGAGCTTTTGAAAATGACCGGTTTCTATCAGATGGTCGAGATGCCCATCGTCACTTCCTCGAGTACATCGAGGAGCATTCGCACGGTGTCGAGGGATGTCAGCATTACGGTGCCCTGCTGGGCGGCACAGCGGCGGATGGCAACGCCGTCGCCGTAGTGTACGCCGGAGAGAATGGCACGGGTGTTGATGATGTAGCTGACGTAGCCTGCGCGGATGGACTGCAGGACTTCGTCGCTGTGCTCGCTGGGTTTGCGGCGGATCCTCGTGCGGATGCCGTTCTCGCGGAGCACTTCGCCGGTCAGGGAGGTGGCCTCGACGTTGAAGCCCATCTCGTAGAAGCGGCGGATCAGCGGCACAACCTCGTCCTTGTCCTCGTCGGCGACGCTGACTAAGACGGTACCGTAGTTCTTGAGCGTGAGCCCGGAGGCGATCATCGCCTTGTACGCCGCGCGGTGGAGCTTCTCATCGTAGCCGATGGCCTCGCCGGTGGACTTCATCTCGGGCGAGAGGTAAGCGTCCATTCCGCGGAGCTTCGAGAAGGAAAATGAAGGAACCTTCACGTAGTAGCGCTTCTTCTCCGGCGGATACAGGAAGTTGATGCCCTGTTCCTCAAGGGAGTGCCCGAGGATCGCGCGGGTACCGATGTCCGCGAGGCTGTAGCCGGTGGCCTTCGAGAGGAACGGAACGGTTCTCGAAGAGCGCGGGTTAACCTCGATGATGTATACTTTTTCGTTCTGGTCGACGATGAACTGAATATTGAACAGACCGACGATGCCGATGCCCAGACCGAGCATCTCGGTGTAGTGAAGGATCGTCTTCTTCACGCCTTCGGAGAGGGTGTAGGGCGGGTAGACACTCATGGAGTCGCCGGAGTGAACACCGGTCCGCTCCACAAGCTCCATAATGCCGGGAACGAACACCTTTTTGCCGTCGCAGACGGCGTCGACCTCCACCTCCTTGCCGCGGATGTAGCGGTCCACGAGGACGGGCTTGTCCGGCGCGATCTCCACGGCGGTGTGCAGGTATTCGCGGAGAGCTTCCTCCTTGGATACGATCTGCATCGCACGTCCGCCGAGAACGAAGCTCGGGCGTACGAGAACGGGATAGCCGATGGAAGCGGCAGCGGCAACGCCTTCCTCGATGCTCGTCACGGCCATGCCCTTCGGCTGCGGGATACCCAGGGAGATCAGCAGATGCTCAAACTGGTCACGGTCCTCCGCACGGTCGATGGCCGCGCAGTCCGTGCCGATGATCTTCACACCGCGCGCCGCGAGGGAGTCCGCGAGGTTGATGGCGGTCTGGCCGCCCAGCGTCGCGATCACGCCTTCGGGGTTCTCGAGCTCGATGATGTTCATGACATCCTCCGTACACAGCGGCTCGAAATACAGCTTGTCGGAGCATGTGTAGTCGGTGGATACGGTCTCGGGGTTGTTGTTGATGATAATGGCCTCGTAGCCGGCCGCGCGGATGGTCTTTACCGCGTGCACGGTGGAATAGTCGAACTCGACGCCCTGACCGATACGGATCGGGCCGGAGCCGAGCACGATGATCTTGCGGCGGTCGGAGATGAGGGACTCATTTTCCGACTCATAGGTCGAATAGAAGTACGGCACGTAGCTGTCGAACTCGGAAGCGCAGGTATCGATCATCTTGTACACGGGGCGGATGCCTTCGCGCTTGCGGATGTCGGCAACCTCACGCTCCGTGAGGTTCCAGAAGTCGCCGATCGCGCGGTCGGCAAAGCCCATGCGCTTCGCCTCGTAAAGTACGCGGGTGTCGCCCACGGAAGCGGCGAGTTCGCGCTCCATTGCGACGATGTTACGGATCTTGCGCAGGAAGAAACGGTCGATGGCGGTGGCGTCGGCGATGGCGTCGATGCTCACGTCACGGCGCAGAAGCTCCGCGATGGCGTAGATGCGGTCGTCCGTGCCGATGCGGATGTACGAAAGAAGTTCGTCATCGGAAAATGAGTCGAACTTCGCCATGTGAATGTGGTACATGCCGATCTCCAGCGAACGGATGCCCTTTAAGAGGCTCTCCTCGAAGGTCCGGCCGATGCTCATGGCCTCGCCCGTCGCCTTCATCTGGGTGGAGAGGGAGTTGTCGGCGTCGGCAAATTTGTCGAAGGGGAAACGCGGCATCTTCGTGACGACGTAGTCGAGCGCCGGCTCGAAGGATGCGGGCGTGTTGGCGAGGGCGATCTCGTCGAGTGTCATGCCGACACCGATCTTCGCGGAGACGCGGGCGATCGGGTAGCCGCTGGCCTTGGATGCCAGAGCGGAGGAACGGGAGACACGGGGATTGACCTCGATCAGATAATATTGGAACGATTTCGGATCCAGCGCGAACTGAACGTTGCAGCCGCCCTCGATCCGGAGGGCGCGGATGATCTTCAGCGCGCTGTCGCGAAGCATGTGATATTCTTTGTTGGTCAGCGTCTGGGACGGACATACGACGATGGAGTCGCCGGTGTGAATACCGACGGGATCGAGGTTTTCCATGTTACAGACGGTGATGGCGGTGTCGTTCTTGTCGCGGATGACTTCGTACTCGATCTCCTTGAAGCCCTTGATGCTCTTTTCGATCAGCACCTGGCGTACCGGGGAGAGCGAGAGCGCGTTCCGAAGCATCGGGACAAATTCTTCCTCGTTGTCGGCAAAACCGCCGCCGGTGCCGCCGAGGGTGAATGCCGGGCGGAGCACAACGGGGTAGCCGATCTCCTTGGCAATGCGGATACCGTCCTCCTCGTTGGTGGCGATGTCGGAGGGAAGCACGGGCTCGCCGAGTTCCTCACAGAGCTCCTTGAAGAGCTCGCGGTCCTCCGCGCGCTCGATGGAGGAGGAATCCGTTCCCAAGAGTTCCACGCGGCACTCCGCGAGAACGCCCTTCTTCTGAAGCTGCATCGCAAGGTTTAAGCCGGTCTGGCCGCCAATCCCGGGCAGGAGCGCGTCGGGGCGCTCGTAGCGGATGATCTTCGCGATGAACTCGAGGGTCAGAGGCTCCATGTAGACTTTGTCGGCGATGGCCGTGTCGGTCATGATGGTTGCGGGGTTACTGTTGCAGAGGATGACTTCGTAGCCCTCCTCCTTCAGGGCGAGGCACGCCTGGGTTCCCGCGTAGTCGAACTCCGCGGCCTGACCGATGACGATCGGACCGGATCCGATGATCAGTACTTTTTTGATGTCGGTTCTCTTAGGCATGCTGCGCCTCCATATTGCGGATGAATCGGTCGAACAGATACGCGCTGTCCTGCGGTCCCGGAGAGCTCTCCGGATGGTATTGCACGCTGAATGCGCGGTCTGCTTCGCACGCTACGCCCTCGATGGTGTTGTCGAGAATGTTCATGTGCGTGACGGTAAGCCGCGTGTCCGCGAGGCTTGCTTCGTCAACGGCGTAGGAATGATTTTGCGAAGTGATCTCGATCCGGCCGGTGCCGAGGTCGCGGACCGGATGGTTGCCGCCGCGGTGGCCGAACAGAAGCTTGTAAGTCTTAGCGCCGTACGCGAGGGAAAGGATCTGGTGTCCGAGGCAGATGCCGAAGATCGGCAGGGTGCCGATGAGTTCCTTCACGGTTGCGATCGTCTCGGGAACGTCGGTGGGGTCGCCGGGGCCGTTCGAGAGCATCACGCCGTCCGGAGCGATCCCGCGGATCGTCGCGGCGTCGGTGTTCCACGGCACGACCGTGATTTCGCATCCCCGCGAAACCAGCGAGCGGAGAATGTTGCGTTTGATCCCGCAGTCGATGAGAACGACGCGGAGCGGTTTGTCGCGTTTTTCCTCCTCGCGGAAAATGAGCTTTTCTTCGTCGGATCTGCCGTAGACTTTGGTGAAGTCCTGGGCGCTGACGATGCTGTAGGGCGCGTAGGTCGTGATCTCCTTGCAGCTCACGCGCGAGACGGCGTCGTTCGGAAGAACGGTGTCGCGAAGGATCGCAAGTCCGTCCTCAAGCGTCGTCGACGGGACGGTGATCAGCACCTTGCGGGAGCCGAGATCGCGGATCGAGCGGTTCAGCTTACGGGTGTCCACACCACTCACACCGGGGATCCCATAGCGCTTCATCACGCTGCCGAGTGTCTCGGTGCTGCGGAAATTCGAGGGCTCGTCGTTGTACTCGCGGACGATCAGTCCGCCGATGGTAGGAGTGCCGGTCTCGTAATCGTCGTCCGCCATTCCGTAGTTGCCGATCAGGGGGTACGTCATGACGACCGCCTGGTCCGTGTAGGAAGGGTCGGAGAGGATCTCCTGGTAACCGACCGGCGAGGTGTTGAAGACGAGTTCAAGGACCGCGTCCTCGGAGGAACCGAAGCCGTAACCGAGATATTCGGTGCCGTCTTCCGTGATTATTTTTCGATCAAATTCACGTATCATTTTTCCGGCCTTTCGTAGGAAAGAAATTTCAACCGCAAATGATTATAATCATTTGCTTCCGGTTTGTAAATATCGAATCACGCTATCGCTCCGAGAGCCGCTGCTCAAAACGGTCTTTCCGGGTGTCCTCGGGAACCGGTGTGGGGTAGTCGCCGCTGAAGCACGCGCTGCAGATGTCGGCGTTGCCGCACAGTCCCGGAAGCCGGTCGACCGGAAGATAACCGAGAGTGTCGACGCCGATGATCCCGGCGATCTCCTCGGTGGTGTGGTGGCACGCGATCAGATGATCCTCCGAATCGACGTCGGTGCCGTAGTAGCAGGGGTGCAGAAACGGCGGGGCTGTGACTCGCATGTGGATCTCTTTAGCGCCCGCCTCGCGGAGCATCCGCACGATGTGCGCGCATGTCGTGCCGCGGACGATGGAGTCGTCGATCAGGACGATCCGTTTGTCGCGCACTGTCTCCTCGACGGCGGCGAGTTTGATCCGGACGGCGTCCATACGGCCGGAGGGCTTGATAAAAGTCCGTCCGATGTATTTGTTCTTGATGAGACCGATCCCGTAGGGGATGCCTGACGCTTTCGCATAGCCGATGGCCGCGTCAAGTCCGGAATCCGGAACACCGATCACGATGTCGGCGTCCGCCGGGTGGGCTTCCGCTAAGATCTCACCTGCCCGGACGCGGGCCGCGTGCACTGAGACGCCGTCGATGACGGAGTCCGGTCTCGCAAAATAAATGTACTCAAAGATGCAGTGCCGCACCGGCGAGGTCCCGCAGTGCTCGCGGCGGGAGATGACGCCGTCTTTGCCGAACACAAGCATTTCGCCCGGGTCGACATCGCGGATCGGGGTTGCGCCCACCGCGTGGAGCGCGCATGTCTCGGAGGCGATCACGTACGTGCCGTCCGGCGTCTGCCCGTAGCAAAGCGGCCGGAACCCGTGCGGGTCACGGATGCAGATGAGCTTCTGCGGGGACATGACGATCAGGGAAAATGCGCCCTGCAGCGAGGCAACCGCGCGGCTGACCGCGTCCTCGATCGAAGGGCTTAAAAGACGCTCCTTGGTGACGAGGTAGGCGATGATCTCCGTGTCGCTGGTGGTGTGGAAAATGGCGCCCGTCAGTTCCAGCGCGGTGCGGAGCTCAGCGGCGTTGGAGATGTTACCGTTGTGGGCGAGTGCCATCCGCCCTTTCTGGTGATTGACCTCGATGGGCTGGACATTGCTGCGGCCGGAACCGCCGGTCGTGGCGTAGCGCGTGTGGGCGACGGCCATGGTCGCCGCGGGAAATGAGCCCATCACGTCCTTGGGGAACACGTCGCTCACGAGACCGACATCCTTGTGGGACACGAAGACACCGTCGTCGTTGACGACGATGCCGCAGCTTTCCTGACCGCGGTGCTGAAGCGCGTAGAGCCCGTAATAAGCCATGTCTGCGACCGCCTCGGGTTTCGGAGCGAAGACACCGAAGACACCGCATTCCTCGTGCAGTGTGTCAAAAGAATCGTTCATGGATTTGCCTCATGACATGTGTTATTTGCCGGGTGTTCCGTTTTCGATAGCCGCCTTGATGAACCCGGCGAAGAGCGGGTGCGGGCGGTTCGGGCGGGACTTGAACTCGGGATGGAACTGGACGCCGACGTAGAACGGGCGCTCCGTGAGCTCGACGGTCTCGACCAGCAGTCCGTCGGGCGAGAGACCGCTCAGTGTCAGGCCGGCCTTCTCGAAGGCCTCGCGGTAGTCGTTGTTGAACTCGTAGCGATGGCGGTGACGCTCGCTGATGTGTGTCGTGCCGTAGCAGCGCTCCATGGCGGTGCCGGACTTGATCTCGCAGGGATACGCGCCGAGGCGGAGCGTGCCGCCCTTGTCGATATCCTGGCTCTGTCCGGGCATGAAATCGATGACTTTGTCCTTGCACTGCTCATCAAATTCGCCGGAGTTCGCGTTGGCGATGCCGAGGACATCCCTCGCGTACTCGATGACCATGATCTGCATGCCGAGGCAGATGCCGAAGCAGGGGATGTTGTGCTCGCGCGCGTAGCGTGCCGCCAGGATCATACCCTCGATGCCGCGGTCGCCGAAGCCGCCGGGGATGATGATTCCGCCGAGGCCGGAGAGTGTCTCGGAAACCGTATCTTTGGTGATGCCCTCGGAGTCGATCCAGCGGATCTCCACATGGGCATTGTTGATGTATCCGGCGTGGCGGAGCGCTTCCGCGACGGAGAGATACGCGTCGTGGAGACCGACGTATTTTCCGACCAGACCGATGGTGACGCACTCGGAACGCGTCTTGATGCGGTCAACCATCGTTGTCCATTCCGTAAGGTCGGGCGCCGGCGCGTCGATGCCGAGCTCGCGGCACACGACGGACGAGAAGTTCGATTTCTCGAGCATGAGCGGAGCCTCGTAGAGGTTCGGGAGCGTGATGTTCTCGATCACGCAGTCCGGCTTGACGTTGCAGAAGAGAGAGATCTTCCGGAAAATGGATTCCTCCAGTGGTTCGTCGCAGCGGAGAACGATGATGTTCGGGTTGACGCCCATTCCCTGCAGTTCCTTGACGGAATGCTGCGTCGGTTTGGACTTGTGCTCCTCGGAACCGTGCAGATACGGGACCAGCGTAACATGAATGAAGAGGCTGTTTTCACGCCCGACCTCAAGGGAGATCTGGCGTACAGCCTCGATAAACGGTTGCGATTCGATATCGCCGATGGTGCCGCCGATCTCGGTGATGACGACATCCGCGGAGGAGTGACGGCCCACATTGTAGACAAATTCTTTGATCTCGTTGGTGATGTGCGGGATGACCTGGACCGTGGAGCCGAGATACTCGCCGCGGCGCTCCTTGTTGAGGACGTTCCAGTAGACTTTGCCGGTCGTCAGGTTGGAGTACCGGTTCAGGTCCTCATCGATGAAACGCTCGTAATGTCCGAGGTCGAGGTCGGTCTCCGCGCCGTCCTCTGTCACGTAAACCTCACCGTGCTGGTACGGGCTCATGGTGCCGGGGTCGACGTTGATGTACGGGTCGAGTTTCTGCGCGGCCACTTTTAATCCCCGGGCCTTCAGAAGACGTCCGAGGGACGCAGCCGTGATGCCCTTGCCGAGACCCGAAACAACGCCGCCGGTTACGAAGATGTACTTTGTCATGATTTGCCTCCTGTGTTCTGTATCCATGGTTTCGTTTTGTTATCCTGAAAAACGCAGTGACACGGAGTGATTCCGTGTCCTTGCGGTAGTTTTGTTCACAGTTTCGATCATACACCGCTTGCGCCGTAGTTCGAGAGAACACGTGCGGACGGGTCATTGACGTTACAGCCTTCCCACGCGCGGTTCGGCATCCAGAAATCGACGATCATGTCGCCCTGGCCGGGATAGAACTGCTCGAAGATCTCGCGGTATAGCAGGGACTCCTTCGTGAACGGCTGTGCATGCGTGTATTTTGCGCGCTTCTGCTCGAATTCTTCGTCGGTGTACTGCGACTCCGCATACTCCTTGAGGTAGTCGACCATCGAGTGGCCCACAGCGTCGGAAAATGCGGCTTTCTCACGCCACAGGATGGAGTCCGGAAGGTACGCAAGACCTTCGAAGGCGTGACGGAGGAGATATTTGCCCATGTTGTAGTGGTTCCGCTTCATCTCGGGATCAATGCTCATGACGTAGCGGACGAAATCGAGATCGCCGAAGGGAACGCGGGCTTCGAGGGAGTTCACGCTGATGCAGCGGTCGGCGCGGAGCACGTCGTACATGTGAAGCTCGCGAACGCGCTTCTGGGATTCCTTCTGGAATTCCTCGGCGCTCGGTGCGAAATCGGTGTATTTGTAGCCGAAGAGCTCATCGGAGATCTCGCCCGTGAGAAGAACGCGGACGTCCGTCTGCTCGTGGATGGCTTTACATACGAGATACATGCCCATGCTGGCACGGATCGTGGTGATGTCGAAGGTTCCGAGAAGATGGATGACATCACGGAGTGAACCGATGACGTCCTCGGGAGTCATGAAGACTTCCGTGTGGTCGGCGCCGATGAAATCGGCAACCTGGCGGGCGTACTTGAGATCGATGGCGTCCTTGCTCATGCCGATGGCGAACGTGCGGATCGGCTTATCGCTCTGCCTTGCCGCGATGGCGCATACCAGCGAGGAGTCCAGACCGCCGGAGAGAAGGAAACCGACGTTCGCATCCGCGACGAGACGTTTCTCAACCCCCGCGATCAGCTTCTCGCGGATCTTGCCGCAGGCGGTTTCGAGATCGTCGCTGCTGACCGAAGAGACAGCCGCGATATCCTCGTAGCGGTGGAACGAACCTCCGCGGTAGTAGCAGCCGGGAGGGAAGGGGAGTATATGATCACAAAGACCGGTAAGGTTCTTCGGCTCGCTCGCGAAGACGATCGTGCCGGCCTTGTCATAGCCGTAGTAAAGGGGACGGATTCCGATAGGATCTCTGGCCGCGATAAACTCCTGACGGTTGCCGTCGTAGATGACACAGGCGTATTCCGCGTCCAGACGGCGGAACATATCCGTGCCGTATTCGCGGTACATCGGAAGGAGGATCTCACAGTCGCTGTCGCTGGTGAAGCGGTACCCTTTCCGCTCCAGAGACTCTCTCTCCTTCGCAAATCCGTACAGCTCGCCGTTGCAGACGACGGCGTCGCTGCCGAGAGTGAACGGCTGCATGCCGCCGCTCGTCAGATCCATGATCGCAAGCCGGTGAAATCCCAGAAGGCCGTGGCCGGTGTCGATGATCCTCGTGTCATCGGGACCGCGCGAGACCGTCGCCGCAAATCCTTCCGTAAATGCTTTCGGGTCAATGACCGGCCCGCAATACCCTATGATGGAACACATGGTTTTTATTCTCCCGTTTCATGAATAAATTTGCCATCGGCGCCCCACCGCTTTCGCGCTGCGACGCCGATGCTTTATCGAACAACAATTAAGAAGATTTACTCAACATCCTGAAGAGCGTCGTAACCTTCCTCGCCCGTACGGACTTTGATAACATTTTCCACATCGTATACGAAGATCTTGCCGTCGCCGATGTGACCGGTGTACAGAACTTTCTTCGCGGTCTCAATGACCTTGCGGACAGGTACGGCAACAACAACGATGTCGACCTGGATCTTCGGAAGGAGCGTAGCCTCAACCGGAACGCCACGATAGAATTCCGGCTTGCCCTTCTGTACGCCGCAGCCCAGAACGTGGGAGACGGTCATACCGGTGATACCGATATCCATCATCGCGGTCTTCAAAGTCTCGAAGCGGGACTCGCGGCATACGATCTCGATCTTGGTGAACTTCGGCGTACCGTCATCCACAACAGAAGCAACTTTCTTTACCGGGATTGCCTCGGCAACCGGCGTGTCACCGGATACCGCAACCGCTTCCGCAGCTTCAGGGAAACTGTAGCTCAGATCGGTAACAGCGGGAGCGAAGTCCGCGTATGCGCTCGGAAGACCGTGCTCGGTGCTGTCCAGACCGCGGATCTCTTCCTCGGTGGAAACCCGAAGACCGATGGTCTTTTTGATGATCACAAACGTGATGGTCATGCACAGTGCAGTCCATGCAAGGATGGCAGCGATACCAAGCGTCTGAATGCCTAAAAGCTTGGGACTACCGGTGTAGAACAGACCCTTGAGTCCGGCGGGAGCCTTCGGGTTTGCCAACAGACCGACTGCGATGGTTCCCCAGATGCCGTTCGCAAAATGAACACCTACGGCACCGACGGGATCATCCACATGGCACTTCAGATCAAGTACTTCTACAACAACGACTACAAGGATACCGGAAACGATACCGACGATGCTCGCGCCCAGAGCGTCCAGAGCGTCGCAGCCTGCCGTGATACCTACAAGACCTGCAAGGGAGGCGTTAAGACACATCGAAACATCGGGCTTACCGTTCTTAATCCAGGTGTACAACAGGGTGGTGCAGGTGGCAACTGCCGGAGCGATCGTCGTGGTGACGAAGATGGAAGCAAGGGAGTTTCCGTCCCAGGCAGCAGCACCGTTGAATCCGTACCAGCCGAACCACAGGATGAAGCATCCGAGAGCACCGAGGGTGATGGCGTGGCCGGGAATCGCGTTAACTTTCGTAACTTTGCCGTTCTTGTCTTTGACGTATTTGCCGAGACGGGGACCGACCAGGATCGCACCGATCAAAGCGGTGATACCACCGACGGAGTGGATGGCTGCGGAACCTGCGAAATCGTGGAAGCCGAGCTTTACAAGCCAGCCCTGCGAGTTCCAAACCCAACCGGCTTCGATCGGGTAAACAAACAGCGAGATCACGCCGGAGTAAATGCAGTAGGAGATGAACTTCGTGCGCTCTGCCATGGAGCCGGATACGATGGTCGCGGCCGTCGCACAGAACACAAGGTTGAATACGAAGGAGGGAGCCATTCCGTCCTCAAGGAATCCGCCGAAATCGGTGAAGATCTTGAGATTCGGAACACCGATGAATCCGCACACATAATCCTCGGCCATCATGAGAGAGAAACCGAGCAGTACGAAAACGACGGTACCGATACAGAAATCCATGAGGTTCTTCATGATGATGTTGCCGGCGTTTTTCGCGCGGGTGAAACCGGTCTCTACCATGGCGAATCCGGCTTGCATGAAGAACACGAGTGCGGCTCCGATCAGGAACCAGATACCAAATGCTTCTTTGGTGACAATTGAGGTAATATCGGTGATTGACATAGCAAGCACCTCCTTAGTAAATACTCTCCGCAGGTCCGTTCCGACTCCATCGGCCGTCGTCGCTGCAGAGGCATGGGACCCCTTTTACATTGTTTTACTACACATATTTTCCGCGGGCGGCTCGTTCAACTCTCCATCGGAGCTGCAGGGAGCCGCCCGGGTTATTTTCCTTCGGATCAGCGTACGCTGAAGAGGATATCGCCGTAGGTCGGATACGGCCAGTAGCTTCTCGCGGTCAGCGTCTCTGCCTCGTCGCAGGCAAGTCTGAGCTCACTCATTGCAGGCAGTACACGGTCGCGAATGAACGCGGATTCGGCGATGATGCCGTCGGCTTCATGCAGCGCGCTCATCGTGCTCTCGAGAGCTTCCGTGCGCTCGTCGATGGTGTCCGTGAGAGCGGAGAGGCGGGAGATCAGTTTGCTGTCGCGGCGGCACGGAAGGGAAGCATCCACAGCCTTTCTTGCGGCTACGTCCTTCGCGAGATCCGATGCGTAACGGTCGACAGCGGGAGCAATCTGCGTCTTCGCCATATCGATCATCGTGTTGGCCTCGATGACTACGCTCTTGCAGTAGTTCTCCAGCATGATGTCCACGCGGGAACGGAGCTCGTCCATGGTGAACACGCCGTGGGAGATGAGCATATCGGCGTTCTTCTTATCAAGAAGGTGAGGCATGCAGTCTGCGGTGGTGCGGTAGTTGGAAAGTCCGCGAACCTCGGTCGCTTCCTTGATCCATGCATCGTCATAACCGTTGCCGTTGAAAATGATGCGCTTGTGATCCTTGATCGTCTTCTTGATCATCGCGTGAAGCGCTTCCTCGAAGTTCTCGGCGCCTTCCAGGCGATCCGCATAGATCTTCAGGGATTCTGCTACGGCACTGTTGAGCATGATGTTTGCGCATGCGATGCTGTTCGAGGAGCCGAGCATACGGAACTCGAACTTGTTGCCGGTAAATGCGAACGGCGACGTACGGTTACGGTCGGTCGTATCGCGGTTGAACTTCGGAAGTACGTCAACGCCGAGCTTCATGACGGTCTTTTCGGTGCCGGCGTAAGGCGTGTCACTGTCGATCGCCTCGAGAACTGCGTTCAACTCGTCGCCGAGGAACATCGAGATGACTGCGGGCGGAGCCTCGTTCGCGCCGAGACGATGGTCGTTGCCGGCCGTTGCCACGGAGAGACGAAGGAGATCCTGATAATCGTCAACTGCCTTGATCACTGCGCACAGGAACAACAGGAACTGCGCATTTTCATAAGGAGTATCTCCCGGGGAGAGAAGGTTCTGGCCGTTGTCCGTCGCGATGGACCAGTTGTTGTGCTTGCCGGAACCGTTCACGCCTGCGAAGGGCTTCTCATGAAGCAGGCAGACAAGTCCGTGCTTTGCCGCGACCTTCTGCATGATCTCCATCGTCAGCTGGTTGTGATCGGTGGCGATGTTGGTGGTCGAGTAGATCGGAGCCAGCTCATGCTGCGCCGGAGCAACTTCGTTGTGCTCTGTCTTCGCGAGGATTCCGAGTTTCCAGAGTTCCTCGTTCAGATCCTTCATGTACGCCTGTACGCCGGGCTTGATCACGCCGAAGTAATGATCGTCAAGTTCCTGCCCCTTCGGAGGCTTGGAACCGAAGAGCGTGCGGCCCGTGAAACGAAGGTCGGGGCGCTTGTCGTACATTTCCTTAGAGATAAGGAAGTACTCCTGCTCCGGCCCGACGGAGGAGATAACGCGCTTCGCCGTGGTGTTGCCGAACAGACGAAGGATTCGCAGCGCCTGCTTGCTCAAAGCTTCCATGGAGCGAAGCAACGGTGTCTTCTTGTCGAGTGCGTGTCCGCCGTAGGAGCAGAACGCGGTGGGAATGCAGAGGGTGTTTCCTTTGATAAATGCATAGCTGGTCGGATCCCATGCGGTATATCCCCTTGCCTCGAAGGTGGCGCGAAGGCCGCCGCTCGGGAACGAGGAGGCATCGGGCTCACCCTTGATGAGCTCCTTGCCGGAAAACTCCATGATCACGCCGCCGTCCGGAGACGGGGAAATGAAACTGTCGTGCTTCTCAGCGGTGATGCCGGTGAGCGGCTGGAACCAGTGTGTAAAATGTGTTGCTCCCTTGCCGACTGCCCATTCCTTCATCGCTTCAGCAACGGCATTGGCAACGCTTGCGTCGAGCTCTGCGCCCTCGTCGATGGTGCGGCGAAGGGAGGAGTAAACCTTTGCGGAAAGTGTTGCTTTCATGATCCGGTCATCGAAAACATCACATCCGAAATAGTCGGGAACCGTTGTCGTTGTCTTCATAAATTTGTCTCCTTTCGGTCTCGGAGAAAAGAGAAGGCGCCTCTCATGCCGATCGACATGAAAGACGCCATTGCCTTTCTCCCTGCGAAACCATGTGTTGTTGTAATCTTGTTTTTGAAAGCCCCGGTTTTGTAATCCGGTAACAAAACCGGTAACAAAAGAGAAAGCGCCTCTGAGTGATCACTCAAAGACGCCGTTGCCTTTCATGAGCCCATTTATACACCCCCAACGCGGGGTTGTCAATACTTTTTTTGAAAAATGTTCGCCAAAATTTTCCGACGCCCGATCCGCGGCGAGACTGCATTTAAGATAGAAAAAACAGCATCGGAAAATGCGTCCTGCTTTCCCCCGAAAGTCTTTCATTTTCCGCGGATCTGCGGTATACTGAGGGACAGAAATGAAGTTTCGGTCACGGCGCGGGAAAATGACCTGCGCGGATCGGAAGAGTGAGGACGGAAGACGATGAAGAAGGAAGAAAAGACCAATGTGATGCGGGTGCTGGAGGCGAAGAAGATCACGTATGCCGGCCACAGTTATGAGCCGGACGCGACGATGAGCGGCGAGGAGATCGCCGGAATCCTCGGGGAGGACCCGGCGAAGGTGTTCAAGACGCTCGTGACCCAGGGCAAATCCGGCCAGTACTATGTGTTTTCGATCCCGGTCGCGGAGGAACTCGATCTCAAGAAGGCGGCCAAGGCGGCGGGCGAGAAAGCGGTTGCCATGATCAAGCAGAAGGAGCTTCTGCCGCTCACCGGATATGTGCACGGCGGATGCTCGCCGATCGGAATGAAGAAGGCGTTTCCCACGTGGATCCATGAGACCGCACAGGCATACGAGCGGATGTTCGTCAGCGCCGGCAGAGTCGGTTTCCAGATCGAACTCGCGCCGGCGGATCTGATCAGGGCAGCCAACTGCCGGTACGCGGACCTCACGGTCGATGAGGGGGCCGGAACGGAGGGCTGATGTGGCCCGGTTGCGGCAGGCGGTAATATCTGACATGCACAGGGGAACTTTGTCTATGGACATTTCGGACAGAGTTCCTTTACTCTTTTATTATCACAAAATGATCCGCGCGCGATACGGCATTGCGCTGCGGATCGCAAAGGAAGAAGGAGGGGTTGCCATGCGATTGGGAGGAACCGTGGCAGGGCAGTTCAAAAGCCCGGAGGAATGGGAACGTCTGTTGGTCGCGTCGTGGTTTCGCGCAGTGACGGCGCCGTTTAACGCGCACACGCCCGGGGCTGCTATCGACGCATTTTGCAAGGCCGCCGCAAGGCACGATGTCGTGATCGCGGAGGTCGGTGTATGGC
>JBGUPV010000025.1:0-3107 GCA_045130455.1 Lachnospiraceae bacterium
GGTTCATATGTCACTGGTGAAAGGACAAAGACTATGGACAAAATTCTTGTTCTGGATTTCGGCGGTCAGTACAACCAGCTGGTTGCAAGGCGTGTGCGTGAGTGCAACGTCTACTGCGAGATCGCGTCGTACCGGACGGATATTGAGATCATCAAGTCGATGAACCTCAAGGGCATCATCCTGACCGGCGGACCGAACAGTTGTTATGAACCCGGCGCTCCGACCTATCGGAAAGAGCTTTTCGAACTCGGGATTCCGGTGCTCGGACTGTGCTACGGAGCGCAGCTGATGCAGCAGGTTCTCGGCGGAAAAGTGGAGCGTGCTTCGGTTCAGGAGTACGGCCGCACGGAGATTTCCGTGTCGCAGGAGTCGCCTCTTTTTGCGGGCGTTCCCGCCCGGACTCTGTGCTGGATGAGCCACTTCGACTACATCAGTAGAATGGCTCCGGGCTTCGTTTCCGTCGCACAATCGAAGGACTGCCCGGTGGCAGCCTGCGAGTGCGCTGAGAGGAAACTCTACGGCATTCAGTTCCACCCCGAAGTGCTTCACACGCCGGAGGGAACGAAGATGATCTTCAACTTCGTTCGCGGCATTTGCGGCTGCGACGGTTCGTGGAAAATGGACGCCTTTGTCGAGAGCACCGTAAAGGCGCTGCGTGAGAAGATCGGCAGCGGAAGAGTGCTTCTCGGATTGTCCGGCGGTGTTGATTCGTCGGTGGCTGCGGGACTTCTTGCCCGCGCGATCGGAAAGCAGCTGACCTGCGTGTTCGTCGACCACGGTCTGCTCCGCAAGAACGAGGGCGACGAGGTTGAGGCTGTATTCGGACCGAACGGTAACTTCGATCTGAACTTTGTGCGCGTGAACGCACAGCACCGCTTCTATGTCAAACTGGCCGGTGTTACGGAGCCGGAGAGAAAACGTAAGATCATCGGTGAGGAGTTCATCCGCGTCTTCGAGGAGGAAGCCCGTAAGATCGGTGCGGTTGATTTCCTTGCACAGGGCACGATCTATCCCGATGTTGTGGAGTCCGGACTCGGCGGTGAGTCCGTCGTCATCAAGTCGCACCACAATGTCGGCGGCCTTCCCGATTTTGTGAATTTCAAAGAGATCATTGAGCCTCTTCGCAACCTGTTCAAGGACGAGGTGCGCAAGGCAGGACTCGAGCTCGGCATTCCCGAGAAACTCGTGATGCGTCAGCCGTTCCCGGGTCCGGGACTCGGCATCCGCATCATCGGCGATGTGACCGAGGATAAGATCCGTATCGTTCAGGACGCGGATTTCATTTTCCGCGAGGAAGTGGACAAAGCACTTGCCGAGTATAAGCAGGAGAACGGCGAAGTCGCTCCCTGGAAGCCCGACCAGTACTACGCGGCGCTCACCAACGTCCGTTCCGTCGGCGTCATGGGCGATGAGCGAACCTACGATTATGCCGTAGCGCTCCGCGCTGTGCGCACGACCGACTTTATGACCGCGGATTCCGCGCACATTCCTTATGAGGTTCTCGACATCGTCATGAACCGCATCATCAAGGAAGTCCGCGGCGTCAACCGCGTATTTTACGACCTGACGAGCAAACCGCCGGGAACGATCGAATTTGAATGATTGAGTAGGACGGGAAGCCTTTGTTTTATGCGGCTTCCCGTTTTTTGTGACCAAAAAAGTCAAACCGGTTTTGCACTTCAGGTCGTCAGGAAAAAGGGGTTGATTTTTGAGAGGGAACGTGGTATTGTCAGTACAATTCAAACTAAGCGTTGGAGGAAACACCAAAATGACAACACAATTTTTCATTGATCGGGCATGGCTCCGTTCCGAAGAACGAAACGCCCGGAACATTACGAAACACACCTTGTAACGCTGAAACTGCATTCCGATTGCCTGTGGTGCGGTTCAGTGTTGTAAAACCTTGGGTGACGGAATTGACATATCGCAGTGGTCCCCACCGTTAAGTGCGGAACTTTCTAAAAGAGGTTATCCCAACCTGAAAAGGGAAAATACACGGGCAGGCTGATCATATCGGCTTGCCCTGTTTTAGTTTCGGAGGATACGAATATGTACGAGAACAAGAAGATTAAGATTTACGTGGACGACATCCGTCCGGTGCCGGAGGGGTTTATCGGGACAAAGTCCGTCAATGAGACCATCGCTTTGATCCAGCAGATTGAAGCAGAAGGCGGTGAGATTGTGCTTTTGGACCTCGACCATGACCTCGGCGATTATGCGAAGGATGGCGGGGATGCCTTTAAGATCCTGGACTTTCTGATCGAGAGGGAAACGCTGTATCCCGTTGCGATCCATACGATGAATCCGGTCGGCGCGGCCAACATGAGGCGGACGATCGACCGATACTGGCCATAAAGCGACAAACCGATCTGAGGCTGTCAAGGGCCCGTTTTAATGTCGGCGACGAGCGAAGCAGCCGTTCTCATTATGGGTTTAAGAGTGACAACAGGTACTGTTTTGTGGTATAATTTGCAAACAGCTTGTTACACAAAAAACAGTTAAGTGCGGCTCGTGTATCGAGTTAAAAGAGAATCTTGACCGGGACTATTTTCAAAGAAAGTATGGAGCAGACAGAATCATCCGCTGCAAGTTTTTTGATGAAACCCTGAACCGGGTATTTATGACGTGATAGTTCCTTCGCAAGTTTAGTCAGAAGACAAAAATGCTACAGTTCTTTGTTGAAGGAAAGGACAGACGACTATGCAGAATATAGCGTTAATACAATTATCGGCGGATATGGGAAAACCGGAATATGATATGCTGCAGGGAATTTCTGCTGTGGAAAACGGTTTTACGAACCCGGCATACAACCTGTCTTATGACGAGTATAAAGAGTGGCTGCGAATAACCGATAATAATTCCATAGGCAAAGATCTGCCGGAAGGCTGGATTCCGTTTACCACCTATATTTTATATATCGACGGTATTCCCGTCGGTTACGGCAGAGTCAGGCACTCGTCATCCGAGTATCTGGAAACGGTTGTCGGTGCAGGAAATCTGGGGTACGGCATCGCAAAGGAATTCAGAGGGAAAGGATACGGAAGTGTTTTATTCAAAGAATTACTGAAAAAGTGCAAAGAGATCGGATATAAGGAAATAAAGCTGTT
>JBGUPV010000026.1:0-23787 GCA_045130455.1 Lachnospiraceae bacterium
CAGGTCCGATCCATCTGAACATCGTGAATTTCACGGAGATCCAGATGTATATCTATGAGACATGTCCGCACGATGAGCTGACGATCCTCATGCGCCGTTATATGATGCGCATCGCCGAGCGGATCGGCAAACAGTACGATTGCCTCGCGCTTGTCACCGGCGAGAGCATCGGTCAGGTGGCCAGCCAGACCATGCAGAGCCTGATCACGACCAACGCCGTATGCACTTTGCCGGTCTATCGGCCGTTGATCGCATTCGACAAGGCCGACATCGTCGACATCTCACAGCGGATCGGCACGTACGAGACCAGCATTCTTCCGTACGAGGACTGCTGCACGATCTATGTCGCGAAGCATCCGGTCACCAAGCCCATTGTCAAGGCGATGGAGAAGTCGGAGCGTCTTCTTGCGGACAAGATCGATGATATGGTGGAACGCGCCATCGCGGAACGCAGGATCATGCGTATCGCACAGGATATGAACTGAAACAAAAAAGCGCTTCCGACAAGGAAGCGCTTATGTAAGTCAGATTGTTAAACCCGGGATCAAACGATGTAAGGCTTGAGTACTTCAAGGATCGTATCAATCTCGTCGTCATTGTGGATGTTCAGCGTGATCGGCTTGGAGAGGTCGAGACTGAAAATACCCATGATCGACTTTGCATCAATAACGTAACGACCGGAAACAAGGTCGAAATCGGAATTGAAACGGGTGATATCATTGACGAAATTCTTTACCTTATCAATGGAATTCAACGTGATGGTAACGGTGCTCATACTTATCCTCCTTCGCTAATTGGCAACTACTATCATAGTACCATTAAAACCGTAAAAGTCAATCATTTTACGACAATTTTTCAACGTAAAAGTCGGAACTTACGACATCATATCGGGTTCCGGGGAAGAAGATGTTGCGATGATCTCTTTACTCTTCAACAGAAAGATCGCCATTCACACTTTGGGGTGCAAAGTGAACGCCTGCGAGTCGGATGCAATGCAGCAAATGCTGGTTGCGGCCGGTTGTGTTTGCGTACCTTTTGAGGAGAAAGCTGACATCTACATCATCAACACCTGCACCGTCACAAACATCGCCGATCGGAAGTCGCGGCAAATGCTGCACCGAGCTCGCGCGCTTGCGCCCGATGCGTTGATCGTTGCCACCGGATGCTATGTTCAGGAGCGTCATTCCGAGCATATGGAAGACGGTCAGATCGATGTGATGATCGGCAACCGCAGAAAAGGCGAGATCGCTGTCATCCTCGGTGAAGTGTTGTCCCGCAGAGCGGCAGGCGAACAGGGGCCGTTCGTATACGTTGATCCCGACCGTGATCTTACGGACTATGAGGATCTTACGGAGGCACATTCCCGGGAACGTTGCCGTGTCTTTTTAAAGATTCAGGACGGCTGCAACCAGTTTTGCAGCTATTGTATCATACCGTACGCCAGAGGGCGCATCTCTTCGCGAAATGAGCAGAGCATCCTTCGGGAGATCGAGGCTTTGGCCGCAGACGGTGTCCGCGAAGTCGTTCTCAACGGTATTCACCTTTCGTCCTACGGGCTTGAACGCTTCAGCGTCGCCGAGCAGGCAGCACTTTGTCCCCGCGAAGGAGACCTTCCGCTGCTGACGCTTCTTGAGAAGATCGGGAGCGTCGTCGGGCCGATGCGGATCCGGCTCGGTTCTTTGGAGCCGAGAGCGATGACCGAGGAAGTGATCGCACGGATGGCGAAGCTGCCGTATCTTTGTCCTCAATTTCATCTTTCATTGCAGAGCGGCTGCGACAGAACGCTGAAGGCGATGAACCGAAAGTATACTGCTGATGATTTCCGCGAAGTCGTGCGGCTTTTGCGGAAGTACTTCGATGACCCCGCGATCACGACGGACATCATTGCAGGCTTTCCCGGGGAGACCGAGGAAGATCATGCGGTGTCCGCGGCGTTTGCCCGCGAGATCGCATTTTCCAAAGTCCACGTATTTCCCTATTCGAGGAGAAAAGGAACGGTTGCGGACCGTATGGACGGCCAGTTGACCGAGGCGGTAAAAAAGCAAAGAGCAAGCGAGTTGATCCGGCTTTCGGACGAGATGAGCAGAGATTACCATGAAAAACGTCTGAACAGAGAGTCGCGTGTGCTCTTTGAGGAGAAGACAACGATCGACGGAACGACTTATTTCATCGGCTACAGCAGAGAATATGTGCCGTACGCGATACCAAGTGACGAGGACCTGACAAACCGTGAGATCACCGTGGTCGGAGAAAGGCTTTTGACGGACGGAACGATCCTCGCCCGAAAAGCGTAAGAGAGAGTAAAAACTGTTGATATTTGAGATGATTTGCTGTAAAATACTTTTGGGTATGCGCAGGGGGGCCGACAATCGATCGGTATGCCGCGTACCCGGGTGCGTATGAACAAAGAGTCAGAAAAAAGGGGTGATTTTATGGCTACCACTGGAAACACACTGTATTTCAGCTCTCCGGAGCATTCGGATGAGAGAATCCGCGAGATCCTTGACCTCGTGTACATGGCGCTGCGCGAGAAAGGATACAATCCGACGTCGCAGCTCGTGGCTTATCTGATGAGCGGAGACCCGACATACATTACGAGCCATATGAATGCAAGAAGCGCGATCGCACGCGTGGAGCGCGACGAGCTCATCGAGGAGCTTGTCAAGATCTACATCAAGAGCATCGAGCAGTAATTGTCGTGCGGTTATCGCACCAGGGAGAGTATGGAAGAGATACATTTACTCGGTTTGGATTTCGGAGCGGCGACCGTCGGGGTTGCCGGCAGTGACGCATTGTTTCTTACCGCGCAGCCGCTCGAAGTGATCCGCAGGAAGCACGAGACGAAGCTGCGTCAGACTTACCAGCGCATTGAGGCCATCATTGCGGAGCGTGGCGTGAACGCGCTTGTCGTCGGCCTTCCGAAGCGTCTCAACAATACGATCGGCGACCGTGCCGAGAAGACAGAGGCATTTGCGGCAGACCTGGAGAGAAGAACGGGGCTGCCGGTTGTTTTATGGGATGAACGTTTTACGACCGTAGAGGCACATCGTGTACTTGACGAGGCCGGCGCGGACCTCGAGACGAAGAGCACGGTGGTGGACAAGCTTGCGGCTTCGCTAATCCTGAAGTCGTACATGGAATATTTGGACAACAATCCCGACGAGAAGGCAGCACTTCTTGAACGGATCAAAAACGGAGATACAGTATGAGCGAAGAGAACAAAGATTCTATCCTTACATTTCACGATGAATCCGGTGAAGATATCAATTTCGTGATCCTTGCGCAGACCCAGAGCGACGGCAAGGATTATCTTTTGGTACAGGATCCTTCCGACGATGTCGCATACATTCTGGAAGCGGAGTCCGAGGACGATCAGGATACGACGTACCGTATGATCGACGATGAGGAGAAGCTCGCGGAGCTTGCCGAGCTTTTTGACGATCTTCTGGAGGACGTTGACCTCGAACTTTGATCGAATTTCGTCCCGGCGGCGCTGTCCGCAGGGCTAACATAAGTATTATCACATCAGAAAGGAATTTATGAGTCACAAGAAAGAACTTAAGATCATTCCCCTGGGCGGTTTGGAACAGGTCGGAATGAACATAACGGCGTTTTGGTACGGAGATGACATCATTGTCGTTGACTGCGGACTTGCGTTTCCGAGCGACGACATGCTCGGTATCGACCTTGTCATCCCCGACGTAACGTTTCTTCGGGAGCATCTGTCGCAAGTCAGAGGCTTCTTTATCACGCACGGACACGAGGACCACATCGGTGCGCTTCCGTACGTGCTTCGGGAGATTCCCGTTCCGGTCTACGGAACACAGCTCACGCTGGCGATCATCGCCAGCAAGCTTGAGGAATCGACCCAGACCATCGATGTTCCGCTTCAGGTTGTTTCCTACGGAGACACCGTGACGTGCGGATCCTTTACCGTTGAGTATATCCGCACGAACCACAGTATCGCGGATTCCAGCGCTCTTGCGATCACCTGCCCGGCGGGCACCGTGATCCACACGGGCGATTTCAAGATCGATTTCACGCCGGTGTACGGCGACACCATCGATCTGCAGAGACTCGGAATGCTCGGCCACAAGGGCGTTCTTGCTCTTTTGTGCGACAGCACGAACGCATTAAAGCCTGGCATGACAATGTCGGAGAAGACGGTCGGAAAGACATTCGACAATATCTTCGCCGAGAGCGGCAACCACCGCATCATCGTCGCGACATTTGCATCGAACGTCGACCGTATCCAGCAGATCTTCAACTGCGCGGTCAAATACGGTCGCAAAGTCGCGATCGACGGCAGAAGCATGATCAACATCGTAAATACGGCCGTCGAACTCGGTTATATCCGTTTTGAGGAAAATGTATTGATCTCCCTCGAAGAGATCTCGCACTACCCGCCGGAGCAGACCGTGCTGATCATGACCGGCAGCCAGGGTGAGCCGATGGCTGCGCTCTCGAGAGTTGCGGCCAGCGCCCACAAGAAGATCAATGTGGTGCCCGGCGACGTCGTTATCATCAGTTCCACGCCGATCCCCGGCAACGAGAAGAGCGTATTCAAGCTGATCAACGACCTTTCGATGCTCGGTGCCCGTGTCATTTTCCAGGATACGCATGTGTCCGGCCACGCCTGCCAGGATGAGATCAAGCTTCTGTACAGCCTGATCCGCCCGAAATACGCGATCCCGATCCACGGCGAGTATCGTCATCGCTATGCCCAAAGAAATCTCTGTCTTGAGCTTGGCTGGGACAAGGATCACGTGCTGATCATCAAGTCCGGCGATGTTCTTTCGATCTCCGACAAGAAAGCGGAGGTTGTGGATACCGTAACCGCGAGGACCATCCTTGTCGACGGTCTCGGCATCGGCGATGTCGGCAATATCGTGCTCCGTGACCGCCAGTATCTGTCGGAGAACGGCATTTTCATCGTGACGCTGTGCATGGACACACAGGCGATGCAGTTTGTGAGTAACCCCGTGATCGTAACGAAGGGTTTTGTATACCTGAAGGACGCTGAGGCGATGATCAATCAGGCCGAGGCCATCGTGGAAGGCTGCATGGACAGTTTTGACGAGAGCCCGAACAAGGATATCAATCGTCTGAAGGGCGATATCCGCAATGCTCTGAGCGAGTTCATCTGGAAGGAGATCCACCGTCGTCCGATGATCCTTCCGATCATCACGGAAGCATATTGATCGGCTGATAACGAGAGAACTGAGAAGTGTTTGTTGTTTTTAAATGTGGGGAGATTATCATATGAGGAGGCTTGCATATGAGTAAAAAGAAGAAAAAATCTCAAGTCGGAAGAATGGTCATTTCGTCGTCCAACTTCGTATCCAGAATTGTGTTGGACGCAGTTTTCTACGTGTTTGTGGCCATTTTCATCTACCGGTTCAGCATTTACGCGCGCGACTTCTGCTTCCAGCTGTTCGGCAATGTGTCGGTACAGACAGCGGAAAATGCCGTCGAGAAGGAAATCTTCATCGAGACCGGTGATTCGACACGCGATATCGCCAAGAGACTTGAGCGCGAAGGCCTGATCGTCGATGAGCTGTCATTCTATGTCAAGGTTAAGATCAACAAGTTCAACATCATCCCGGGAACGTATACACTCCGGACCGATATGAATTACAACGAGATACTCGATATCATATCAAAGGCAACGGAACACTTCGAGGATGAGGAAAATGAGGGTCTTCCCGATGAATGATTCGCTTTTGGTGAATTCGCATATATCCGAATACGTGCGCACGCTCATTCCCGACCTGCCCGTGTGGCTGGCCGAGGTTGAGTGTGCCGCTAAAGAGAAGGAAGTTCCTATCATTCGTAAAGAAGCACAGGGACTTCTTCGCTTTTTATTGCGGTCTCATATGCCGGAGAATATCCTTGAGATCGGAACCGCGGTTGGTTTTTCGGCATCTTTCATGGCGGATTGTATGAACTATCGGGTACAGATCACGACCATCGAGAAAGATGAAACCAGGATTGCTGCAGCGGAAGAGTTGTTTGCAAGCCGGGAACAGTTGAAGGATCACATCAGGTTGATCCCCGGCGATGCCGGAGCGGTACTTTCGCAGCTGACCGCCGAGAACAGGAAGTACGACTTGATCTTTCTGGACTCCGCGAAAGCGCAGTACCCTTCATATCTTGAGGAAATACGAAAGCTTCTGAATGAAGGCGGCCTGTTGGTGACTGACAATATCCTGCAGGAGGGAAGCCTAGCGGATTCGAAATTTACGGTAACAAGACGGGATCGTACCATCCATATGCGCCTTCGTGAGTTTACGGAGATTCTATTCAACGATCCGCTGTTTACCAGTGTTTTGCTCCCGGTCGGAGACGGAATGACCGTGAGCGTCTATCGAGCAGATTGATACGGAGGAACTATGACAGAGCTTTTGATGCCCGCGGGCTCACCGGATGTGCTGCGGACAGCAGTCCGCTACGGTGCAGACGCCGTCTATGTCGGTGGTGAAATGTTCAGCCTTCGCGCGAACGCGAAGAATTTTACGCCCGAAGAGATGGCGGAGGGTGTTAAATACTGTCATGATCGCGGCCGTAAGCTTTACGTGACTGCCAATATCACGGCACATAACCGCGACCTCGCGGGTGTGCGGAAGTATTTTACGGAGCTCAACGACATCGGTCCCGATGCCGTGATCATTTCCGACCCGGGCGTGTTTACGATCGCGAAGGAAGTGCTCCGCAGGGAGATTGCGATCCACATCAGCACACAGGCGAACAACGTCAACGCGGAGACGTTTCGCTTCTGGTATAACCTCGGCGCATCACGCGTTGTGTGCGGCAGAGAACTCAGTCTGAAAGAGATCGCTGAGATCCGAGCGGAACTTGCGACGGAGCAGGAGATCGAGGCATTCGTTCACGGCGCCATGTGTATTTCCTATTCGGGACGTTGCCTCTTGTCGAACTATATGACCGGCCGCGACGCCAACCTCGGCGCCTGCACGCACCCGTGCCGCTGGAGTTACCATGTGGTTGAGGAATCCCGGCCCGGTGAGTACTGGCCGGTGGAGGAGACCGAGCGCGGCACCTTTATCTTCAACTCCAAAGATCTTTGCATGATCGAACATATTCCGGAGCTGATCGCTGTCGGAGTCGACAGTTTCAAGGTCGAAGGCCGGATGAAGACTGCGATGTATTCGGCGGTTGTAGCCAGAACATACCGAAATGCCATCGATGACTGCCTGAGCGATATCGAACTGTATCAGGCAAACCTTCCGAGATACCGCAAAGAGCTGGATCGCTGCACGAACCGCGATTTCACCACCGGATTCTTCTTCGGAAAGCCAGGCGAGGATTCGATGTCATACTCGGAATCCAAGCAATATGAGTCCGTTTATTACGGCGAAGTATCACAGATCACCGCCGACGGCGGCATCATTTTCACACAGAAAAATAAGTTTTCGGTCGGAGACCGGCTGGAGTTTTTGAAGCCGGACGGCAAGAACCTTCAGGCGATCGTTGCATCGATGACGGACGAGGAAGGAAATTCCGTTGAGAGCTGCCCGCATCCAGGTCAAAAGATCATCATGCGGGTAAGTTCGGATGATACCGTAACGCCGGAAGCCGGAGATATCATGAGAGGATCATCTGACGGAAAATAAGACCGAACAGACGGAGAGTGACGATGAGAGCTGTACATTCAAAACTGAAGTTTCTTCTTTTGCTGTGCATGCTCGCGGCTTTGCTTGTCGGTTGCTCGAAGGAGAAACCGAAACCGTTCGATATTCCGGAGACGGAAACACCGACGCCGGAGATTTCCGGAACCCCGACGCCGCGCTTCCGGGATCCGCAGGAGACCGGCGTGTATCTCGATGTGGAGTCCTACGAGCCGCTTGTACTCGGGAGGCTGCAGAGTGTATGGGAGACCGTTCCGTCGACCGAAGTGAAATCCCGTGTATCGGGACGCGGCGACACCAAAGGATGGTTTAAATTTCTCTGGGACGAGGATTCGCTGTATATACTTGCCCATGTAGAGGACAACACATACGATGATTCCGGTGAGGACGTATTCAACCGGGATTGTGTATTCCTTTTCATCAACGAGGACGGCACCAAACATGATCACTACGGCGTCGGTGACGCATTTTACGTGATTGAGCGAAGCGGCGGCGCTTATCTCGGAACCGGCGCGCCCGCGGAAGGCTTCCAATGCGCGACATACGACGACGGAAGCGGCCGCGGATATTACGTTGAAGCAAGATTGCCGCTGATCACCGTGACCGGCCGATATGATCTCGAGATCGGCTTTGACATCCGTTTTGTCAACGCTTACCGGGGCGAAGCCGTCAACGTGGTACAGTGGGCGGATGTAAGCAACCATACGATCTATTCACTCGGCGGCGTAGGAACGCTGCGATTCAATTAATACCGGGGGTGTACTTTTGAGACGAACGTATACTGACAACCGAATACGTCCGTACAGTGTTCTGATGACCGTGCTTTTGCTTTTGATCGGTCTTTCCTGCAACGCTCTGACTGCCGATGCGAAGCCCCATTTTCGGGACGATGACGCACAGACCGGATGGGACGGTGAAGGCGAACAGGACAATGTGAACGCCGCGCCGAAGCGGTATCCCAGACTGATCCCGGAGGATCCGGGGACAAAGTTCAGGGTCACGAAATCCATCAAGGTCGCTGAGGGAAACCGCATCACGGGCATCCGCATGGACGGCCGCGAGGATGCGTTCTGGAAGACCTGTGAGACACGGTCGCTGTCAAACATTGTGTACGGTGAGGGCAACGTGAAAGCGACCTTCCGCGTCTGCTACGACCGTGAGCGCATTTATTTCTATGTGACGGTCACGGACAATACTCCGAACAATTCCGGAGAAGTGCCTACGAGACAGGACGGCATTGAGCTGTTCCTCAACGAAAACGGCGACCGTCCCGCAAAGTATCACGAAGGTGATCTTCATTTTCTGCTGCTTCGCAGCGGTGAGTATATCCTGGCCGCGGGAACCGACGAAGACGTGGAGACCATCGTGATTGAGACGGAGAACGGCTATGCGGCCGAGATCTCGATTCCATGGCAGAGCGCCGAGAACCGCCGCGGCAACGAGATCGGCTTTGACCTTCGCGTGAACGATTCCCAGACTCCGGGCACACGCGATTTCATCCTGCAGTGGAGCGACACTTCGATGATGACCCATGAGAATCTGGAAAAGATCGGAGTCCTCGCGCTTCGATGAGCCGGAACGACCATATGAACAGGAGAGTGTTATGGTAAGTCTTTTATATCCCGAAAGTACCATGTCGTACGAGGCCGCCTCGCAGCTGCCGGTGCCGGAGTATTTTCGGGATCTCAATCTGGATCAATATGTTGACTGTATCGTCGAAAAATTCGGCCAGCCCGAATTGAAGCCGTATTTTTACTGCGAGTCCAAGGATTTCGAGACAGCACACTACCGCCAGGAGATCGTGACGGATCTGCAGACGCCGGAGATCTACGAGGCGATCACCTCGTTTATCGGGAAGATCGGCGAGGCTTTGAACTGCGAATCCTGCATGGACAAGGTGACGGTTAAGCTTCAGAAGTGCAAATGGTACACGGACTGCATTCTGGTCTATTACCAGGCAATGGAGGACCTTTGTAT
This sequence comes from Lachnospiraceae bacterium, assembly GCA_045130455.1. Classification (GTDB taxonomy): domain Bacteria; phylum Bacillota; class Clostridia; order Lachnospirales; family Lachnospiraceae; genus ISDg. The sequence continues at coordinate 9,624 of JBGUPV010000026.1, forward strand.
CGCGTTCAACAAGACGCCGCCGAAGTCCAGGGCATTTTACGACATTCACCAGGAGTTGTTTCACATTCTCAACTCCTCGAATGTCAAGCGGCTTCGCGCGACCGCAATTGAACTGAACAAGGGATTTTCCAACCTACGTTTCCACCTGACGATCAACCGCGAGAAAGCGACGTTCGACCTTGCCTACGATACGGTGGACTACACAATGCCCATCCGCGTCGCGCTCAAGCAGGACAAGTCCTACGAATTCATTCCGTTCCGGGAGCCGCCGTTTCCGTCCATCGACATCACGCCGCTGGAGGCGTTTATCCTCAAGCAGCTAGAGAAGGAAAACCGGCAGCTATTCCTGCAGCTCGGTTCCTTCGGCGAACGTCTCGGACATGTGGTGACGCAGGAGATCCTCGACCTGTTGCGGGAACTTCGCTTTTATCTCGCGAACCTTGAATACATGCAGGAGTTGAAGGATTACGGCTATCCCTTCACTATGCCGTTGATCGTGAAGGACAAAGAGCTGTACATGGACGACTGCTACGACATCGTACTCGCGATCCGCAACAAGAAGACCGAGACCGAAGTCGTTTACAACGATATCATGAAAGCCAATTTCGAAAAGGCCATCATCGTCACCGGACCGAATCAGGGCGGCAAGACCACTCTGGCACGCGCGTTCGGTCAGTGTTTCTATTTCGGAATGATGGGACTTCCCGTGCCGTCCGGCGTGTGCAAACTGCCGTACTGCAGCAGCATCCATACGCATTTTGCGAACATGGAAGGCTCCGAGGGCATCGACGGCCGTCTGGTCAACGAGCTTGTCCGGCTGCGCGAGATGCTCGGTGACATCGACAACCGCAGTATCGTGATCTTCAACGAGCTGTTTACATCGGCGCCTACGGTTGACGCGCTTGCCATGAGCCGCGATCTTCTCAGCAGGCTGCTGTCGGTCCACGCGATCTGTTTCTACGTGACACATACGTACGAGATCGCTTATGACTCTGACGATTACGTGAGTCTTGTTGCGACGGTGGTGGAGGACGGAAGTTTCCGCCGCACGTACCGGATCATCCGCAAGAAGGCGGACGGAGCCGCATTTGCCAACTCCATCGTCAGCAAATACAAGCTCGATTACAGCCATATCAATTACCGCCTCCGCAAGAAGTAGGCGTCAGAGGATACGAACATGAAAGTTAATCTGTTGAATCGCCCCGGCTATGTGCCGGGTCCCGAGATCGCGCCGTTCAAAAAAGACCTGAGCGACGATATGAATCTCGAGGACATCCTGTCCGTGATGGCGAAAAATGACAATTACATCTATCAGCAGTGCCGGAATGTGCTTCAGAATCCTCTGGTGGATCGTGAGAACATCCTGTACCGGCACAGTGCGCTTCGCGACGCCGTGAAGAACAGCAAGTCCATTCTGACGCTGTACGCGACGGTCGCTGAGGTTGTCACAGATGTCAGCAACTACCGCACGAGCATGCGCAAGAAGGGCAATCCGACGCCCGCCATGCGCGTGATCCAGTCCATTGAACTTCTGAGTCTTCTCGCACAGGGCCTCGAACGTCTGAAAGAGCAGATCGTAGCGACCTACGGTTCGTTCAAGGGCGCTATCTTCCGTGATTTTTATGATGATTTTCTTAAGGAATACAATGCGAATTTTATCGGTCTGGTCAAGGAGAAGACCGTTCTTCTCAAGACCATTGAGACGAGCGGAGAGATCCATCTGAGCGGCCATATCGGGAAGGGCCTGAAGCCCGACGGATATATCGTCAACGCGCTTGCGGAGTACCAGCCGAGACGGAAGTTCGATATCATGGAGTCTCTGTTCTCCACGAAGGTCAAGAAAAATGAGGTCCGGATCTCCTTCGACGAGATCCAGCTCGCAAATGACTGCAAAGATCTCGAGACCGCCGGACTTCTTCACGTTGCCTGCACATTCGACGAGTTTGCGAAAGATCTGATGAAGCTGTTTGACACGCTTCGCGCGCAGCTTGCGTTCTATCAGGGATGCTGTACGCTTTACAACCACATGAACAACATGGTATTCCCGGTCTGCTTTCCCGAGATCGCGCAGAATGAGCACGCCATCGAGGCGGAGTCCATCTATGATCTGAGCACGGCCGTAAGGACGCTCCATATTCCGACGACCAACGATATTCACGGTGAGGACACGCTGATCTATCTGATCACGGGCACAAACCACGGCGGAAAGACCACATTCATCCGCAGCGTCGGCATCGCGCAGCTGATGGCACAGTGCGGTATGTTCGTTCCCGCGAAATCGATGACAACGCAGATCTTCAGCGGCATCTTCACACACTTTGTAAGAAACGAAGATGTAACGCTGAACGCCGGCAAACTGGAGGAGGAGCTCGCAAGACTCTCCAAGATCGTTGACCGCATGAGCCGCGGTTCACTGATCTTCCTAAATGAATCCTTCGCGACGACTTCCGAGCGCGACGGTGCTATGATCGCCGAAGATATCGTGAGAGCATTTTATGACAACAACGTCACATGCTTCTTTGTCACGCACATTTATGTGTTTGCGAAGAAAGCTTACGACGAGCATTTTCCGAGGACGCAGTTCCTTCAGGCGGAGAGAACCGTCGAGGGAGAGCGAACGTTCCACATTTCGTCCGGCGAGCCCAGCAGCACGGGTTACGGCATGGAGCTCTACGATGCGATCGTGAACAACGGCGCAGAGCCTTCGGACGTCCTGGGAGAAGCGTAAACAACAAAAAAACCGGGGTAAAACCCCGGTCATGCGGATGGCGGGACTTGAACCCGCACGAGTGTAAGCCCGTCAGATTTTGAGTCTGATGCGTCTGCCATTCCGCCACATCCGCGAACGTTGCAATATTACCACGAAAGGTTATAAATTGCAAGCAGAATTTTGCGAAAGGAGGCTCCTATGGATTGCAAAAAGGCGCAAATGCTTTCGGACCGATACCTTAAGGAAGGACTGCCTGTCAAAGAGCTGCCGGAATTCCTCGCACACATAAACAGTTGCCCTGTCTGCCGCGAGAGCCTCACCACCGATTACTCAATCACCAAGGCCATCGACCAGCTGAACCGAGGGGAGGATTTTTCGACGGACTACTCCCACGAACTGACCGAACAGCTCGAGCATTCGAGGCAGCTCGTCAGGAGGAAAAACCGGCTTCTCATCGTCCGAAGGATCGCGGTTTTCCTTGTGCTCGTTGCGATCGCGGCGTTGCTTTCGTTCTATCAGGCGCCCGCAAAATTCCGATATCTTGCCCCGGGCGAGCAGGAGTCGCTCCGCATTCGTCACTACGGCATCGACGAGCGATACGATCCCGTGCGAAACGGGATCCTCGATTACAACGACGATGTGATCGAAGAGTTCCGCAAGCGTGATCTGGGGCGCTGATCACAGTCCGGGATGATGACCGGACAGATCATTTTTCGATAAATAAAAGAGAAATCAACGGCAGGGAAACCAGCCGGAAACGAGGGAAATATGAACGGGGAATACCTTTTGATCATCGACGGATCAAGTCTTCTGTCGACGCAGTTTTACGGCAATCTTCCGCCGGCTGTGTTGATGGCCAAGACACCGGAGGAGAAGGAGCGATTCTTTCCGAGGATCATGCAGACTTCCGGCGGCGTGTATACCAACGGTATCTTCGGTTTCATCCGATACATGCTCAAAGTGCTCCGTCAGCAGAAGCCTACACACATCGCGGTCGCCTGGGATATCACGAGAGATACCTTCCGCAAGCGCATGTATTCGGAGTACAAGGCCAATCGTACGGAGACGATCGCGCCTCTCAAGGACCAGTTTGCGCTCTGCCAGGACATTCTTTCCAGGATCGGCGTCAAACAGTTCATGTCCATGGAGTACGAAGCTGACGACTACAGCGGTTCTCTTGCTTCCGCGTTTGAGAAGGACCTTCCGGTCCGCATTCTGACCAAGGACCGCGATTACCTGCAGCTTGCGGATGAAAATACGACGATCTGGCTTCTTCAGCAGGCGCAGAAGAAGGCCGATGAGATGTTCACCCGCTACGGCATCCGCAAGGAAATGCCGTTTGTACCTGAGAAAGCGTTTCCGATGACGCCCGAGCGGATCGTCACCGAGTACGGCATCGAACCGACCAGCGTCGCGGAACTGAAGGCCCTTCAGGGCGATGCTTCCGACAACATCAAGGGAGTTCCCGGCATCGGTGAAAAAACCGCTCTTGCGCTGATCGCGCATTACAAGACCATTGACGCTCTCTATGACGCGATCCACAAGGCCGGAACGGAGGGCGAGAAAGAGCTTGCCGCTTACCTGAAGACCGAACTCGGGATCACGAAAAATCCGATCCCCACGCTCATCAAGGAGGACGCTGAGTTTCTGGTCGGCGAACATGCCGCGAGACTCAGCCGTGACCTTGCGAAGATCAAGCGTGACATTCCGATCGAGGAGAGCCTTGAGGATCTCCGCGTAAACATCGACTACCGCGAACTTTCGCGCATTTTGACATCCCTTGAGATTAAGACCATCGCGCTTCCCGAGGCCGAGAAAGAGGAGCGTCCGAAGTTTGAGATCGAAGAGACCGATATCGCCGGACTGGCTCAGATGGTCAAAGAAGCCTTGGGAAATGCGGAACCGATCGGAATTCACCGGTATGAGGCGACGAACGAGCCCGGAGCCGACGTTATGAAAGCATTTTCCGACAGATCCGCGTACGTTTACGCTGTTGCGAGACAGCAGAAGATCGTGAAGCTCACCGCGTCAGACGAAGCGGAGTGCGCTGAAGTCGAAAAAATGCTTCGCGAGCTCTCCGAAGCCGCGCCCGTGTACGCGTTTAATGCGAAGGAGTCCTGGTGCGATATTCTGCCTGAGACCGTTGATCTTCGCGATGTATCACTTCTTGATTATCTGCTCCGTCCGCTCGTAAGCACTCATGAGCCCGCGGACGTTTTGACGGAATGGACGGGAGAAGGCGCGCCTGCGGAACCGGAATATCTGGCGGCACTTGCACTGACAACCGGTCGCACGCTCTATGACCGCGTGTGTGAGCAGGGTATGAAAGACCTGTTCACGGACATCGAACAGCCGCTGATGTGGGTTCTTCGGAGAATGGAATCCGCCGGCGTTTTGGTGGATCTTCCGGCGCTTCGTTCCTTCGCTGCAATGCTGCGCGGGGAGATGGACCGTCAGGAGCAGACGATCTACGAGATGAGCGGCGAGAAGTTCAACATCAACTCGCCGAAACAGCTCGGAGGGATCCTGTTTGACAAGCTGGAGATCCCGTATCCTAAGAAGACAAAGAAAGCGTATTCAACATCCGCTGACATTCTGGAGCCGCTGCGCGAGGATTACCCGATCGTCGACGCCGTTCTGCGGTATCGGCAGTATTCAAAACTGTATTCGACCTACGCGGAAGGACTTGTCGCGTATCTCGATCCGGACAACCGCATTCACACGACGTTCCGACAGACCGTCACGGCGACGGGCCGCCTGAGTTCCACGGACCCGAACCTTCAGAATATTCCCGCCCGCACGGAGCTCGGTCGTGATATCCGAAAGGCGTTCGTTGCCAAAGAAGGCTGTGTTTTTGTCGACGCGGACTACTCGCAGATCGAGCTTCGGCTGATGGCGCATCTCTCCGGAGATTTCATGCTGCAGTCCGCCTACCATGAGGCTGCAGACATCCACCGTCTGACGGCTTCGCAGGTATTTAACATTCCGTTCGACAAAGTCACGCCGCAGCAGAGAAGCGCGGCGAAAGCAGTCAACTTCGGAATCCTTTACGGCATCAGCTCATTTTCCCTGTCCCAGGACCTCGGCATCACGAGATCGCAGGCAGAGCAATATATCCGCGATTATTTTGCGCGGTTCCCGGGCGTTAAACGCTACCTCGACGATACCGTTGCGGACGCTAAGAAGAACGGAATGGTACGGACGGCATACGGCAGGATCCGGCCGATCCCGGAACTCTCGGCACCGGAGTACACAAGACGTGCGTTCGGCGAGCGTGTCGCGATGAACTCACCGATCCAGGGCACTGCCGCGGATATCATGAAGATCGCGATGCTCCGCGTCGACAGAGCGCTCAGGGAGAGCGAAAGCAATGCAAAGATACTGCTTCAAGTACACGACGAACTTCTTCTAGAGGTGCCTGAGGAAGAAGCGGAGAAGGTTGCAGCGCTGGTCGGTGACGCGATGGAACACGCAGCGGATCTCAATGTTCCGCTCGAGGTCGACGTTCACATCGGAAAGAGCTGGCTTGACGCAAAATAACAGGAGAGAAGCACCATGCATGTGATTGGTTTGACCGGCTGCGCCGGTAGCGGAAAAAGTTATGTGTGCGACTGCATAAGGTCGCTGAACGGATTTCCAATCATCGATTCCGATGCGGTGTGCCGTTCCCTGATGGATCCCGGAAAGCCTGTGTACGAGGCGGTTGTCCGCGAATTCGGCACGGAATACGTCAAAGAGGACGGAACCCTCGATCGCGGCAAACTTGCGCAGCTTGTCTTCAACGACAAAGAAGCGCTTAAGAAACTGAATTCCCTTACGCATCCGGCAACGATCGAGAAGATTCGGAAAATGCTCGCGGACTATGAGAAAAAAGGAGTCCGCTGCGCATTTGTCGAGTCAGCGCTTGCTTCGGAAGCCGGGTACCGCGATTTCTGTGACGAACTCTGGGTCGTGACGGCGCCTCTGGAGCAGCGGATCGAGCGTCTGCGCGCCCGCGGGTATTCCGATGAGAAGATCATCTCGGTCCTTACGAGCCAGCAGTCTCAGGACGAGATCACGCGCGGCTGCGACCGCCAGATCTACAACGGCAAGAAAAACAACCGTTACCTGATCTATCACCAACTCATGTTCTTCCTCAAAAAGAGCATCGGCAAATACTATTGATCGGTGATCACAATCTTGAACATGAGCACGGATTGTGATATAATATTTTGGTTTGAAGTGACATCAAAAGAAGCGGGGGACTCGAGATCTTGAGAGTGTTCAGCATTGCGAGCGGAAGCAGCGGAAACTGTATCTTTGTGGAAGGCGGCGGAGCAAGGATCCTTGTGGACGCCGGAATCTCCGCAAAACGGATCGTCGAGGGACTGACGTCTCGCGACATCGACCCGGATACGATCGACGCGATCTTCGTCACGCATGAACACACGGACCACACCGCGGGTTTGCCGGTCCTTTTGAAAAAATTCCGGGTACCGGTCTACGGAACGTATGAGACGCTTCACGCGGTCATTGCCTCAGACCACTCCGGAAAGCTAGCGCCGGAACTGTTTCATTCGATCCAGCCCGGCCGCGTCATCGGGATCCGCGACGCCGTCGTTTCTGCCTGTTACGTCTCACATGACGCAGCAAAACCGGTCGCGTACGCCATCGAAGCGGACGGCAGAAAATTTGCCATGGCCACCGACCTCGGTTGCTACGACAACACCGTGATCGAGCACCTTTCAGGCGCGGACGCGGTTTATATCGAGTCCAACTACGACCGCGACATGCTTTTGGTCGGACCTTACCCGTTTTCCTTAAAGCGGCGAATCATGGGGACGTACGGACATCTCTCAAACGAGGACTGCGGCAGCCTGATCGTCACGGTACTGCACAGAAAGCTGCGATATGTCATCCTCGCCCATCTGAGCAAGGAAAATAATATGCCCGACATCGCGTATGCGAACATGCGCTACACGCTCGATCACAACTGGCACTACACGGAACCTTGCCCGGAGCTGATCGTCGCACCGCGGGATATGCCCACAGACATATTTACACTGTAAAGAAAGATGGATCCGAAGTTCTGATATTCGGAGATCATAGAAAGAAACCAACTGAAATAACACGAAGGAGCACTGTATGAAGAAAGCCATTATCACCGTTGTCGGCAAGGACTGTGTCGGCATCATCGCACGCGTTTGCACGTATCTTGCACAGGAAAAGATCAACATCCTCGACATTTCCCAGACGATCGTCGGCGGTTATTTCAACATGATGATGGTTGTCGATGTCTCCGACATGGGCAAGAGCTTTGACGGCTTTTCCGCGGATCTCGCCGAGGTCGGTACCGAGATCGGCTGCGTCATCCGCGTGCAGCTTGAGGACATCTTCGACATGATGCATCGCATCTGATCGCTTACAAAAATTACCGAAACAGGAAAGATACAAAAATGATAACCAGAAGTGAAATTCTCGAAACCAATCAGATGATTGAGAAGGAAAACCTCGACGTCCGCACGATCACCATGGGGATCAGTCTGCTGGATTGCATTGATTCCGATGTGGACGCGATGTGCGATAAGATCCGTGCAAAGATCCTTCGTCTTGCGGGCAAGCTCGTGGAGACCGGAGAGGAGATTTCCAAAGAGTACGGGATCCCTGTGGTCAACAAGCGGATCAGCGTTACGCCGATCGGTATCGTGGGTGCAGCTGCCTGCAAGAGCATCGACGACTTTGTAAAGGTTGCGCAGACTCTGGACCGTGCCGCCATCGATGTCGGTGTCAACTTTATCGGAGGATTTTCCGCTGTTGTCGCAAAAGGAATGACCGACTCCGACAAATTGATGATGCGTTCCATCCCGAAGGCGCTCTCGAAGACCGAGCGCGTGTGCAGCTCCGTGAACGTCGGCTCCACGAGAACCGGTATCAACATGGATGCTGTCCGCATCATGGGCGAGGTGATCCGCGAGACTGCGGAACTCACGAAGGAGAAGGATTCCTTCGGCTGCGCGAAGCTTGTCGTATTCTGCAACGCTCCCGATGACAATCCGTTCATGGCAGGCGCATTTCACGGCGTTACGGAGGCTGAGGCGGTCATCAACGTCGGTGTCAGCGGCCCCGGCGTAGTCAAGAAAGCACTTGAGGCTGCTCGTGGCAAAGATTTTGAGATCCTCTGCGAGACGATCAAAAAGACCGCGTTCAAGATCACGCGTGTCGGCCAGCTTGTGGCGAAGCGCGCTTCCGAGATGCTCGGAATTCCGTTCGGTATCGTCGACCTTTCCCTGGCTCCGACGCCGGCTGTCGGCGACAGCGTTGCTGAGATCCTGCAGGAGATCGGTCTTGAGCATCCCGGCGCTCCCGGAACCACGGCGGCGCTCGCGCTTCTCAACGATCAGGTCAAGAAGGGCGGCGTCATGGCATCCTCGTATGTCGGCGGTCTGAGCGGTGCGTTCATCCCGGTCAGCGAGGATCAGGGTATGATCGACGCGGTCAACGCCGGATGCCTCACTCTGGAGAAACTCGAAGCCATGACCTGCGTATGTTCCGTAGGTCTTGATATGATCGCGATTCCCGGCGACACGCCGGTCACGACGATCTCGGGCATTATCGCCGACGAGATGGCCATCGGTATGGTCAACCAGAAGACGACAGCCGTTCGACTGATCCCTGTTATCGGCAAGGGAGTCGGAGAATCCGCCGAGTTCGGCGGACTGCTCGGATACGCCCCGATCATGCCGGTCAACCGTTTTGACTGCAGCGCATTTGTCGAAAGAAGAGGAAGAATCCCCGCGCCGATCCACAGTTTCAAGAATTAAGGCGCAGGCACGGATAATGGAGGAGATATGGAGATACAGTTATGGAGGGAGATCCTGGAGCCCTATTCACTGGCCGTTGATGAGCTGGTGATCAAGTTTACGCACATTCAGAACTCGCTGCGCAGGACCGGCGAGTATTGTCCGATCGAGCTGATCTCGGGCCGTGTGAAGTCCATCGCGAGCATCGTCGAAAAATGCAACCGAAAGAAGATCCCGCTGGATCGCATCGAGGAGGACATGACCGATCTCGCAGGTGTCCGCCTGATCTGTCAGTTCGTGGAGGACTGCTACGAGGTAGCAGCGATGATCAAGCGCAGGACCGATATCGAGGTTGTCAGCGAGGACGATTATATCGCGGAACCGAAGTCCAGCGGCTACCGCAGCTATCACATGAAGATCCGCTATACCGTTCAGCTGTTCAGCGGGCCGAAGACCATCAATGCGGAGATTCAGATCCGTACGCTCGGTATGAACTGCTGGTCGACCATCGAACACTCGCTGCAGTACAAGTACCGAAGCAACATTCCGGATGAACTGAAGGATCGTCTGTACCGTGTAGCGGAAGAGATGATCAACACCGACCGCGAACTTTCCGAGATCCGCGACGAGATCACCGCGGCACGCGAACTTCGCTATAAGGAAGAGCGCATTGTCAACGATATCCTTCTGACGATCCAGAATCTGTACCGGTTTGCGAGCCACCGCGAGGCGGTTCGTATCCAGGAGGAATTCTTCCGCATCTACGAGTTGAAGGACATGGCAAAGCTCGAGCATTTTGCGACCGAACTTGACATCATCGCGGAAGGGTACCACGCACAAACGCTCAATTAACCGCTCCCGTAAGGAGGACGATCACGGATGACTCTGCCTGAGGCATACGAAAAGAGAATGCGGCAAATGCTCGGAGACGATGAGTTCCGGGCCTACGTGGAATGTCTGGACCGGAATGTCAGTTCCGCGCTCCGCGTCAACCGGCTTAAACTGACGGCGTCGGAGTTCGAGTCGCTCTCGACGTTCACGCTTAAGCGCGTTCCCTGGATCGACAACGGATTTTACTATGAGTTTACGGATGCTCCGTCGAAGCATCCGTATTACTATGCAGGGCTGTATTATCTTCAGGAGCCGTCGGCGATGACGCCGGCCAACCTGCTGCCGATCGAACCGGGCGACCGCGTGCTCGATCTTTGCGCAGCTCCCGGCGGTAAGAGCACGGAACTTGCCGCTAAACTGAACGGCACAGGTCTGCTTGTGGCCAACGATCTCTCCGCGACGAGAGCAAAGGCTCTTCTGAAGAATCTTGAAGTGTTCGGCGCAACGAACATTCTTGTCACGAGCGAACCGTCGGATGTTCTTGCCGACCGGTTCCCCGGATTTTTCGATAAGATTCTCGTGGACGCTCCCTGTTCCGGCGAAGGAATGTTCCGCAAGCAACCGGCGATCATGAAAAACTGGGAGCAGTACGGAACTGAATATTATAACAATCTTCAGCGTTCGATCCTTCCGCAGGCGATCGCGATGCTCCGGCCCGGCGGCATGCTTCTGTATTCCACCTGCACGTTCTCCCCGTTGGAGGATGAGGAGACCATCGCGTATGTTCTGAACAGGCATCCGGAGATGGAACTTGTTCCGATCATCCCGGAGGGCCGCGAGACGGACTATAAAGGGTACGGTTTCCTGAACGGAAGACCGGACTGGATGCGTGAGCCGCTTCCGGAAGTCACAAAATGTGCCCGGCTGTTTCCGCATAAACTCGAGGGCGAGGGGCATTTTCTCGCGCTTCTCAGAAAGAGGGAAGATGCGCAGATCGGCGATGCGACACCCGTGCAGCCGTTTGAAGATTTCGTCAAAGTATCAAAGTTGCCGTTGGAATTAACGGAGTTTCTCGACACGGTAAATCGTCCGATCGACCGTTCGAGGATCGCGATCCTCAAGGAGAGTGTCTACGCGATGCCCGAGGGAATGCCGAACCTAAAAGGGCTGCGAGTCCTTCGTTCCGGCTGGCTGCTCGGTGAGGCAAAGAAGGGCCGTTTTGAACCGAGCCAGGCGATGGCCATGGGACTTCGGGCATCCGAATATCCGCTCACACACAGCATGCGCGCTGACGACCCCGATGTGATCCGGTATCTCAAGTGCGAGTCACTGGATGCGGATGGTTTGCCGGAGGGCAATGTGCTGATGTGTGTCGACGGTTATCCGCTCGGCTGGGCAAGGGTCAAGAAAGGCAATTTCAAGAACCGGTATCTTCCCGGCTGGCGCATGATGTGATACGGAGGAAGCCATGACGATACGATTGGACCGGCTGCTTGCAGAAACGGTTCCCGGACTGTCGAGGGCAGAGGCAAAGAAAGCGCTGCGCAACGGCTCCGTGAAGGTGGACGGCGTGATCTGCAAAAACGGCGATCTTCGAGTTGATCCGGAGACCAGTGTCATTTCGATGAACGACAAACCCGTCGCCTATGCGGCAACCCGGTATTTTCTGCTGAACAAGCCCGCCGGAGTTCTTTCGGCAACCAGAGACGGCAGGCAAAAGACCGTGCTCGATCTGATCCCCGGAATTCGGAAGAACGATTATTTTCCTGTCGGAAGGCTTGACAAAGACACGGAAGGACTTCTTTTGATCACCAACGACGGTGCACTTGCCCACGAGCTGCTTTCGCCGAAAAAACATGTGAAGAAGACGTACATCGCGGTTTGCGAAGGGACCGTCGGCGAAGCGGATGCGGACCGCATGGAAGTGGGACTCGACCTCGGAGACTTCACAACGGCACCGGCGGAAGTCAGCATCTTGTCAACCGATACATCGCAGACCATGCTCGCAATAACGATCACCGAAGGCAAATTCCACCAGGTCAAACGAATGGTGGAAGCTGTCGGCAGTGTAGTCCTGAAATTACGGCGGATCCGCATGGGCGGCCTTTGGCTGCCGAAGGAACTCCAAACCGGAGAATCCGCTGAATATGATGCGGAAGAGCTCAAGGCTCTTCTCAAGGAGGAAAATGAAGAAAATTTGGAAAGACTGTACCGCAGTTATCTTTGATCTCGACGGAACGCTCGTGGATTCGATGTGGATGTGGAAAGACATCGATATCGAGTATCTCGGCAAATTCGGGATTGAGCTCGACGCAGGGCTTCAGGCCAAGATCGAAGGCCTGAGTTTCCATGAGACCGCGGTTTATTTCAAGCAGGAGTTCGGAATTGAGGATTCCCTGGAGGATATCCAGCAGGAATGGAACGACATGGCCATCGAGTACTACCGTAACCGCGTTCCTGTAAAGCCGGGAGTCATCGAATTTCTTGCGCTTTTGAAGCGTGAGGGCATAAAGACCGGTATCGCAACCTCCAACTCGAAGGAACTTCTTTCCGCCGTTTTGGAAGCGACAGGGATCGCCGAGTACATGGACAGCATTCATTCCGCCTGCGAGATCAAGAAAGGAAAGCCGGCGCCGGACATTTATCTTCTCGTGGCAAAGGACCTCGGCGTCGACCCGAAGGAATGTCTCGTCTTTGAGGACATCGTTGCAGGTATCGAGTCCGGACACAACGCGGGAATGCGGGTGTGTGCCGTCTACGACGATTACGCTTCGGACCGCAACGATCAGATCCGCGAGATGGCGGATTACTATATCGAAAGTTTCACGGAACTGTTGGACGCGGAACTCTCGGAGGAAGAATAGGAAAAGATCATGTTCGGAATCACAAAGGGAAACAACGGTTATATACGCTGCAAGAAGTTGTTCCAGTCTGTATTTCTCGCGACCATCGTTCTTGTGTCGCTGACGCTTTTTCTGATCGGCTTCAAGACCGCGGGCACCACGAGAAATCTATTGACCGTGTTCGCCGTGCTCGGCGTTTTGCCCGGAGCGAAGGCGCTGGTCAATCTTGTCCTGTTTCTTCCGTATCGCTCCTGGGACGAAGATCATTTCAAGGAGATCCTCGGAGTCATCGGAGAAAACGGGCACCTGTATTCCGATCTGGTGTTTACATCCTCGAAGCATGTAATGCATCTCGATTCCCTGTATGTCAACGGCAACGAGATCATCGGTCTTACAGAGGCCGGATCCGGCAGTAAAAAGAGTGACAAACTTGACGAGATCTCGGAATATTTTACGGGCACGATGAAGAAGCAGGGTGTCGGCGTTCACATGCACATTTTCACCGAGTATTCCAAGTACCGTGACCGTGTCGAATCCCTCTCGGCCGGAAATGAGGACATACCGCAGCAGCTTGAGGAATTCATCCGAACCGTACTGGTGTAACATTCGGAAAATGTTCCCCGGATTTACATCCGCCATTCCTTCATCCGGAGGATTTCATGAAAGAGTTTACGATCCGCGGAGCGGAGTCAGGACAGCGGTTTTCGCGCTACCTGACAAAGCTTTTGCCGCAGGCCGGCAACGCATTTATCAACAAGATGCTCCGCAAGAAAAACATAACGCTGAACGACGGCAAAGCGCAGGGCAGCGAAACGCTTCACGAAGGCGATATCGTCAAAGTGTTCTTCTCGGACGAGACATTTGCCAAGATGAGCGCTGAGGGAACTGCGGATTCCGCTTCGGCTGCCGCCGCAGGAGTTCCCGTATTTGCCCTTCGCAAGATCGACGAAGAGCAGATCGTGTACAAAGACGACAATCTCATTGCCGTATATAAGCCGGTC
>JBGUPV010000027.1:0-8667 GCA_045130455.1 Lachnospiraceae bacterium
TTCTCGACCGCCATCGGCTGGTACTGCGGCTGCTTCAGGACTTCGCGGATGCGCTCGCCCTGTGCCAGCTTCTCCTTCGTGTCGGCATCGAGGTCCGATCCGAACTGGGAAAATGCTGCCAGCTCGCGGTACTGCGCGAGCTCGATACGGATCGGTCCGGCGATCTTCTTCATCGCCTTGATCTGCGCCGCACCGCCGACTCGCGATACGGAGAGACCGGCGTTCACGGCCGGACGGAAACCGGAGTTGAACATCTCCGTCTCCAGATAGATCTGTCCGTCGGTGATGGAGATGACATTGGTCGGAATGTACGCGGAAACGTCGCCCGCCTGCGTCTCAATGATCGGCAGTGCCGTCAGAGAACCGCCGCCGAGCTTGTCCGAAAGTCTTGCGGCACGCTCGAGAAGACGGCTGTGCAGGTAGAATACGTCGCCGGGATAAGCCTCACGTCCCGGCGGTCTCTTGAGCAGGAGCGACAGTGTACGATAAGCCGCCGCGTGCTTCGAGAGATCGTCGTAAATGATCAAAACGTCCTTGCCCTTCTCCATCCACTCCTCGCCGATGGCACATCCCGCGTATGGCGCGATGTACTGCAGAGGCGCAAGCTCGCTCGCGGTCGCCGCGACGATGGTGGTATAGTCCATGGCGCCGTACTCCGTCAGCGTCTTCACGATGTTGGCAACCGTGGACGCCTTCTGGCCGATGGCGACATAGATGCAGAGAACATTTTCCGATTTCTGGTTGATGATGGTGTCGATCGCGATTGCGGTCTTGCCGGTCTGACGGTCGCCGATGATCAGCTCGCGCTGTCCGCGGCCGATCGGGATCATGGAATCGATCGCCTTGATACCGGTCTGAAGAGGCGTGTCAACGCTCTTACGGCTGATAACACCGCTCGCGACACGCTCGATCTGGCGGAACGAAGTCGCCGCGATCGGGCCTTTGCCGTCGATGGGCTGGCCGAGCGAGTTCACAACACGGCCGAGCATGCAGTCGCCGACCGGAACCTCGATAACGCGGCCGGTCGTCTGTACGGTATCACCCTCGCGGATCAGTGCCGTATCGCCGAGAAGAACGGCGCCGACGTTGCCTTCCTCGAGGTTCATGACCATGCCGTAGACGTCGTGGGGGAACTGCAGAAGCTCTCCCTGCATGGCATTGTCAAGTCCGTGGATACGCGCGATCCCGTCTGCGACCTGGATCACGGTGCCCACGTCCGACACCACTAATTTCGTACTGTATCGCTTGATCTGCTCCTTGATGACAGAGCTGATCTCTTCCGGTTTAATACTCAAACGTAAGTACCTTCCCTTCTGTCAACGTTTCTTCGCCTCAGACCGTCATGCGGAGCAGGTCGTGCTCCATTCCGGTCAGCTGCGTCCGGATGCTCGCGTCCACGACGCGGTCGCCGATCCGGATCACGATCCCGCCGATCAGGCTGCTGTCGACCTCGTAGGAGGTCTCGAGCTTCACATAGCCCGTCGTCTCAAGGATGCGCTTCTCCAGCCGTGCTTTCTGCGCGGCCGAGATCTCAAACGGCGTCGTCACGTAGACGATACCGATCTTTTTGTACTCTTTCGCCTCGCGGATCATCTCCCGAAGCATCTGCGGGATCTCCCGCTGCCGGCCGTTGCGGACGGCAATCGACAGAAAGCCCGTCATGTCATCGCTGACGCGCCCGCCGAAGCACTGCTTCGTAAAATCCTGTTTTTCCTCCGGCGTGATCTTCGGATGGTCGTAAAATCCCAGAACTTCCGGATTGGCGTTCCATACCTCGAGCACCGTCTGCGCTTCCTCGAGCAGACGATCCACGCTGCCGGATTCCGCCGCGATCTCAAACAGGGCATGTCCGTATGTATTGCTCAGTGATCCTGCCATGTCGTCTCACCCATTTCCGAAAGAACCGAGTCCACGAGCTGCTCCTGTCTTGCCGGAGTCATGCTCTCCGCGACAAAGCGACCTGCCATCTGCGTGGCAACCTCGACCATCTCACGCTTCATGTCATCCTTGACCTTGCTCTTCTCAAGCTCGATCTCGCGATGCGTGCGCTCAAGGATACGGTTTGCCTCCTCGTTGGCCGCGTCGATGATCTCGCTCTCGCGGCGCTTGGCACGGCGCTTTCCTTCGCTCAAGATGCGGTCAACCTCCGCGTCGGCGTCCTTCAGGCGTGCATCGTACTCCGCCTTGAACTCCATCGCTTCCTTCTTCTCCTCGGCCGCCGTAGCGAGATCCGAGGCGATGCGCTCCTGGCGCTTCTTCAGAAAGTCACGCGCGGGATTGAACACGAAATAAGACAGCAGAAAAAACAGGAAGAACACTGCGCACGCGAGGATCAGCGCGTCGAAAATGATCTGGACATCCAATCCGAAGATCTTGCCCTTGATC
The DNA here is from genome assembly GCA_045130455.1 of Lachnospiraceae bacterium. GTDB lineage: Bacteria > Bacillota > Clostridia > Lachnospirales > Lachnospiraceae > ISDg. The sequence goes on from JBGUPV010000027.1 coordinate 2,386, forward strand.
TCCTCCGGCTGCTCACTCAAAAATGCCAATTGTGCTGTCATAAAAACCACAGTTACCTCCTCTCCGCCGATCGGACACCGACCGCCGGATCCGTGTTATCGTGATCTCGTATCCGGGATTATGCCCAGGGATTTACGAAGATCAGCAGGATTGCCACGATGAGGGAATACAGACCGGTGGTCTCCGCGATCGCCTGGCCGAGGATCATGGTTCCCATTACGGTACCTCTCGCACCGGGATTGCGTCCTACCGCAGCGGCACCCTGGCCTGCAGCGATACCCTGGCCGATTCCGGGGCCGAGGCCGGCGATCATAGCGATGCCCGCGCCGAGTGCGGAACAACCCTGTACAAATCTCTCATTAAAGATTTCCATTATAACATCCTCCTAAATCTGTTGTTTGCCGCTGTGCGGCGAATGGAATGATGGATCGGTTTATCAAAAATGCACGAAGCATTTTCCTCATGATAAGCACGCGCGGATGCGCGGTTTCCTCCGTTCTTCGCGGATCAGTCCTCGAAGGTCTTCGAGATGAACACCATCGTGAGCATCGTGAACACGTACGCCTGGATCGCGCCGGAGAACAGGTCGAAGTAAACGTGAAATGCGCCGGGCCAGAAGAACAGCAGGAACTTCGGAAGCAGGTTGTACAGAAGTCCCATGATGACCGTACCGCAGAGCACGTTTCCGAAGAGACGCAGCGACATCGAGATCGGTGTCGAGATCTCGCCGATGATGTTGATCGGCGTCAGCGGGATCGGGTCGAACAGACTCGTGACATGCTTAATCTTCTGGTAGCGGAATCCGTTGATGTGGATCAGGAAGAACGTAATCATCGCCAGACCGAACGTCACACCGTAGTCGGCGGTCGGCGGCCGGAGTCCGAACACGCCGCTGATGTTGGATATGAAAATGAAGATCAGCAGCGTTCCTATGTAGTTGGCAAATGCGCCTCCGTGTTTCTCGCCCATGTTCGAGTACGTCGTGTTGTCGACGAAGTTCACCAGGGATTCCACGATGGTCATTCCGATCCCCGGCTTTCCGTAGGGGTCGGCTTTGCGGATGACCCTGCGGGCCAGCAGCGCCAGCACCGTCAGAAAGATCACCACGATCAAAAGCGCAACATGCGTCGATGTGAGATAAAAACGATATCCGAACAACGTGAACGACGCGAAACTGTTGATACCGATCTTCTCGCCGATCGCATCATTGTTGCTCTGCCGAGTAATCGTCGTCGCGACGCCCGCGATTCCTCCGGGCGCCCGAAGAAGCCATGCACTTCCCGGATTCACGGTTATCACCATCCTTTACCTTCGCCGTCCGAGACGGCGGCGTATTTTCGAGGTCAGCGGCTGCATGTAAGCGGCCGGCTTGACCGTAACGATCGATAAGATACAACCGATGCCCGCGGTCCTTCCCAGACCCGACATCACGGCGATCATTGCAAGCAGGACGACTGCGTAACGGATCGCGGTCCTTCTCTTCGCGTACGTCTCCGCCTGCTTCGGCTCCATCGTGAGTTCCCACGAGATCGAGCGATACATGTGGACAAGAAGATACACGGCAACCGCGGCTCCGATCACAACCCCGAGGGCGTACCGAAGCATCGGCCTCGCCCAGATCAGCCCGATGAGCATCAGCAAGCTCAGCACGATCACCCCGCAGATGAGATCCCTGTGGACCTCCTCGGCCTCGATCATCTCGCTAAGTGCCCTCTCGCTCCCTTCGGGGATCGGGTCAACAACGCGGTTCTCGTCCTCCGCCTCCGCCGCCTCGGCCTCCAGTTCGCGATCGATATCCTCCGGATCGCGCAGTGCCGGTGCGTCGTATGACATTTCTTTCAGGACATCCCGCAGGCGCGGCTGGTCTTTGCGTCTAAACATCGTCTCCTCCGCGCTTCTCCCGCTCTTCCTTCCACTTCCGGAACTCCCGTTCCGCCAGCTCCCGCTCCGTATCCACGGGCGGCAGCGGTTTCTCCTCCGGCGTCTTCACGTAGCGTGCGATCAGCGACCACGCGCTGCTGAAACCGGCGAAAATGCCCAGAAACAGGCCGATGAGGATCCCGACCGGAGAACTCCCGAGCAGGCGGTCCACCCCGTAGCCGAGCAAACCGGATATGGCGATCGCCGTCACGATACACAGTCCGATCTGCGTCACCAGGACAAGCAGCCGCAACGTGTCTCCGCTCCCATTTTTCTTCGGATCCCGCATATGTCAACCTTTCCGAAGCACAAACAAAAGTATTATAGCACCAAACGCCGTCAACTTCCACAATAAATTTTTCGGGTTTTCAGCGAAATCCCAGCGGACTCTTACCGGGTCATTCGTCGGAAAATGTTCCCGCGAGCGCTTACTTTCCGGCCGCCGAAGCTCCGCCGGACTGCTGTGCCGCCCGCTTTGCGCGACGCTTTCTCCGAAGTTCCGCGCGCTTCTTCTCGGCGGTGCGATGTCTCATGACACCGATGCCCGCGACCGCAAATGCGATCACCGCGATCACGATCGCCGCGATCAGCGTTCCGCGGTTTCCGCCGGACTCGCCGCTCTTCGATGCCTTCGCTGCCTTGGCAGCCTCTTCCTTCTTCGCAGCCTCCGTCAGCTTTGCGGCCTCCGTGACCTTTGCTTCCTCCTCGAGCCGTTTCTGCTCGGCGAGTCGTTCCTCCTCGGCGCGGCGCGCTTCCTCCTCGAGTCTCTTCTGCTCGGCAAGCCGCTCTTCCTCGAGCCGCTTCTCCTCCTCGATGCGCTCCTGCTCCTCGTAGGTCACCACATTTTCCAACATGTCATCGGTCGTGTTCTGACCGACCGTCGTGCGGTACAGACCGAAGTCCGCCACGCTGTACTCGTAATCATCCGAGACATAAAACCAGCACCACTGCTGGGATTCATGCTTCTTGTAAGCCGCCTGCGCAACCTCGAGCGCCGTCTTGCCGCCGAACTCCGAGAGAGGCTCTCGCATGTTCATGCGCAGCTTATTTTCCCCATAGAGATGGAAATACGTCTTCGGCACGTCCCAGGTGCCGTACTGCTGCGCGGACTCCGGCTCGAACTCGGCCTCGTCCGTGTGCTCGATCACCTCGCGCACCGCCGCGTTGAGGATCATATGGCCGCCGTGGCCGTACTCACCGTTGATGTCGTGCGTCACGATCACGAGAGGCCGGAATCTCCGGATCGTCTCGGTGACCGCCGTCTTGATGTCGTCGTATACGTAAGTCTTCTTCGCGCCCTCGAGCGTCGTCGAATATTTGTCCTTGAAGCCCATGCAGGTCGGGTAATTGCGGATACCGCTCGTCCAGAGGCCGTCGAGTTTCTCATGCTCGCGGACATGCTCTGTCGACCAGAACTCGCACATGTATACAACCTGTACGCGGCGCTTCTCCTGTCCGCCGTACTGCGCGAGCACGCCGCCCATGAAGAGGACTTCGTCATCCGCGTGCGTCGAGAGCACGAGGATGTCCGCCGCCTCCAGCGACGGCTCCCACACCTGCACATCGTCGGGCAGACGTCCCGCCGAGTACGCCGCGATCTCGCAGATCGAAACCTCGGCGCGGATGTTGATGATGACCTCCGTCGTCTCCGAGGCAAGCGCTACGTAGTCGTGGAGAAAACCGTTCTCGCCGTGCGTCTCGGTCGTGCCGTTGTACGTGATCGTGTACTCCGGGACCTCCGAGCCCCAGCGGATGTAGATGCCCGCCATCGGCGTCTCACTCGTGATCTTGATCGCATCGTCCTTCTTGTAGGACACGCGCGTTTTGTATGAATTGTCACGGAACTTTGACTGCTTGGTTCCCTGGTTGTCCTTGATCGTGATATCCAGCGACTGTGCGACCGCATCGGAAGCATTGTCCGCGGCATTGTCCGTCGCGCCTTCCGCGTCCGCGCGCGCGCAGTTCACAAAAGCAAAGCGACCGCCCGCTGCGGTGCACATCAAAAGAAGGATTGCCGCAAGGACCGCCGCGCAAATTCCGATCCGGAACCGCCGATGTAACTCTCGTTCGCACATAAAATCTCTGGTCTCCTGTATCGCTTTGCCTGCGCCTCAGCGGTTCTCTCCCGCATCCTCCGCAAGCAGACTTTCAAGTGTCGCGTCCGGCGCGGGATAGATCCCCGCCTCCGCGTCCGTAAGGATCTTCTGAAGCCGCGGCATTTTCCCGCGGTAAATGAGCCGGAGCAGCGCGTCGGTCTTGCGCAGCGCCTCCGACAGAAGTGCCGGTTCGATATCGCCGCGATCCAGCACATCCCCGGCCTCGCCGAGGTCCCAGATCTGCAGCTTTCCGTCCGGGTAGACCACAACGTCCACCAGAAGGTCCGCAAAGACCGTTCCGCCGTCCGGGTGTTCCTCCGCACGGATGATGTCGCAGTACCAGTACAGAAGCGTGCCGTCCGCCTTTAAGAAGCGGCTGATCTTCAGTCCTTCCTCGGGCAGGTAAAGAGAGACGCCGCTCGCTAAGTCCTTCTTCGGACGGAGCGTCTTCCACGCAGTGATCAGCATCCGGGCATTGGAAAAAAGCACCGTGTCATCCTTCAGCTCGATGCATTCCTTGGGACAGAATCGTTTGCGGTAAATCTTCGAGTAATCCATACGAATCTCCCGCCCATAGGCTGTCGGCCCATCGGCCGACGATCCGCGTCACTCTTCCTCCGTCTCCATCTGACGGATGCGGTTGATATGGCGCGGCGCTTCGGAAAATGACGTGTTCAGGAACGTGTCCACGATCATCAACGCAAGTCCGGGGCCGACAACGCGGCCGCCCATCGCGAGCACGTTCGCATCGTTATGCTGTCTCGTTGCCTCCGCGCTGAACACATCGTGGCAGAGCGCGCAACGGATTCCCTTGAATTTGTTGGCCGTGATACTGATGCCGATGCCGGTTCCGCAAATCAGGATACCCTTCTCGCACTCGCCGGAGAGAACCGCCTTCGCAACGCGCTTCGCGTAGATCGGGTAGTCCGTCGCCTCGGTGCTGTCCGTACCGAAATCGCGGTATTCCACGCCGTTCTTCGAAAGATGCTCCTTCACTTCCTGCATCAGCTCATATCCGCCGTGATCACATCCTAAAGCTACCATTTTTCTTTTCTTCCTCCATGATCTCATTTTCAAACAGCTGACTGCTGTCGATATCGTCGTTCGCCTCCAAGAGGGCGTGGATCGAGGGAATCGCCCGGTCGATCATGCGCACGATATCCTCGTAGCACGCCTCATAATCGGCCTTCGTTCCGCCGTAGGGATCCCTCACGTCGCGCTCCTCGTCGGCCAGAAATGCCAGCGTGCGCACCGTCGCGTACGGGAACCTCGAGAGGAACCTCCTGCGATCGGACTCCTTCAGCGTGATGACAAGCGTGTTGTCCGTGATGTCACCGCTCCGCAGTTCCATACTGGTCTTCCGGACCATGCGGATCCCGTGCTCGGCGAGCACCGCCTCCGCCTTTGGGCTGCACGGTGTCTCAAAGAGCACCACGATCCCCCGTGACGCGACATACAGCGGTTCTCCGTGATAGCGTTGAATGAACACATTTTCCGCGATCATCGAAAGACATGTGTTGTCGCCGTCGACAAATACAATCCTTTCGTACCTCATACTCTTCTCTCTTCCTTTGCTACGCGCTACACTTTCTCTATGTGATACCCGGCGGCCTTCATCAGCCGGTTCATCACCGCCTGTCCGACGCCCTCCTCCGGGAAACACTCTCCGTAAATGTACTCCGCGCCCATGCGGTCAAACTCCCGCAGGGTTGCGAACAGATGTGCCGCGATGCCGGCCTCCTCCGTCCGGTCGCCGACGCTTCTCACCGTCAGCCCTTCATAGCAATCCTTTGTCTCCTCCGACGCAAGGATCGCGACGCGATATCCCTCGCGCTGCTTGGCCAGCGCCTCCGCGCGGACCCGCTCCGTCACCTTCGTGAGATCGCCCTCGTAGATCGTGAGCTCTCCCTTCGGGGCATAATGGCGATACCGCATTCCCGGCGCTCTTGCGACAATTGTCTCATCTTTGACTCTCTTGATGACCGCGGGATCGTACTGCACCTCCGGGATCACTTCCCGCAGCTCTTCGATGGTGATGAACCCCGGCCGCAGGATCAGCGGGATCTCGCCCGTCAGGTCCACGATCGTCGACTCCAGTCCGATCGGCACACTGCCTCCGTCGAGGATCATCGGGATGCGTCCGTTCAGGTCCTCATACACATGCTCCGCCGCCGTGGGACTCGGCCGTCCGCTCGCATTGGCCGACGGCGCCGCGATGTAAACGCCGCTCTCGCGGATCAGCATCGCCGCCACCGGATCGCTCGGC
>JBGUPV010000028.1:0-7918 GCA_045130455.1 Lachnospiraceae bacterium
CCGCGGCATGGGCTTCCGCGATTCCAACCAGGATATCCTCGGTTTCGTTCATCAGATCCCGGACCGCGCGAAGGAGCGTATCATCGATATCGCTTCCACGCAGTTCCCGGACGGTGGATGCTACCATCAGTACCAGCCGCTCACCAAGAAGGGCAACGCCGACATCGGCGGTGACTTCTCCGACGACCCGCTGTGGCTGATCCTCTCCGTTTCCGCTTACATCAAGGAGACCGGTGACTGGTCCATCCTCGACGAAATGGTTCCTTACGACAACGATATGAGCAAGGCACAGACGATGCTCGAGCATCTGAAGGTTTCCTTCTATCATATCGTGGACAACCTCGGACCGCACAAGCTTCCGCTTGCGATGCGCGCCGACTGGAACGACTGCATCAACCTTTCCTGCTACTCCGACACCCCGGGCGAGAGCTTCCAGACCTACACGAACCCGAAGTTCAAGGCGGAGGGAGGCTACTCCAAGGTTGCCGAGTCCGTCATGGTTGCTGCGCTCTTCACCTACACCGGTCCGAACTATGTCGCGATCCTCAAGCATCTCGGCAGGGACGATGAGGCCAAGGCTGCTCAGGATGCCATCGACGCGATGAAGAAAGCCATCATGGATTCCGCATGGGACGGCGACTGGTTCCTCCGCGCTTACGACGCGAACGGCGAGAAGATGGGCTCCAAGGAGTGCGAGGAAGGCCAGATCTTTATCGAGCCTCAGGGCTTCGCGATCATGTCCGACGTCGGCAAGGAGCAGGGCACCGCTCAGAAGACCCTCGCCGCGATCGACGAGAGACTCAACACGAAGTTCGGTCTTGTTCTCAACAATCCCGCATACTCCAAGTACTATATCCAGTACGGTGAGATTTCCACCTATCCGGGCGGTTATAAGGAAAATGCCGGTATCTTCACGCACAACAACGCATGGATCATCTGCGCGGCTGCTTATGCCGGACAGGGTGACCTGGCGTTCAAGTACTATTCCGAGATCGCTCCGGCATTTACCGAAGACACCAGCGATATCCACAAGACCGAGCCGTTCGTTTACGGACAGATGATCGGCGGAAAGGACGCCGGTTCCGACATCGGACGTCCCGGCAAGAACTTCGGTCAGGGCAAGAACTCCTGGCTGACCGGTACCGCTGCATGGAACATGGTTGCCATCTCGCAGTACATCCTCGGCATCATGCCCGACTTCGACGGTCTGAAGGTCGATCCTTCGATCCCGGCCGAGTGGGACGGCTTCACTGCCGTAAGACAGTTCCGCGGCGCGACCTACAACATCACGGTCAAGAACCCGAACCACGTATGCAAGGGTGTAAAATCCCTCACGGTTGACGGCAAAGCTGTCGACGGCAACGTAGTACCGGTGCTCAGCGCCGGCACGCACGAGGTAATCGTAACCCTCGGCTGATGCCCGTAAGTCGACGGTCACACCTGTTCAACATACATTTTGCATGAAAAACGGTCGCCGCAAGCCATCCGGCTTTGGGCGACCGTTTTTGAAATTGATTTCCATAACAACAATTCGGGTTTTGCCGAAAAAATCTCATATGATACCACATCTACACGTTATTCGGCAGAATCGCTCTTTTGTTGTTGGCATGGTATGCAACAGCAATCATTATGCCGCATAGGCCAATCTTACACGCCCCTATTGCTGCATATAATATGGGGGAAATCTCCCCAACAACTGCATTGTCAGGAAACGGGGATAGAAGTGCTCCAAGTCTTCCGTTTATACGTCCTACCATGAACGCCAATACAATCGGGACGATAACAAGTACGGGAACAACTACAATTTTGTTATATATCAAATGAACTAAGACAAACTGAATTCCCAAGAACAAAAAAAGGTGCGCCTGCAACGAAAGCATTAACGCAAAATAATAAAGAATCGCAGACATCGCAGCGACGCGCTCTCCGGAACAGAAGACCAGTGTTTCCGCATGCAAAGGTAATAGTAATCTAATTATACTAACAAAAAGTATCAACAGTGCACACACGGCACTGATTGATATTCCATAAACAGCCAACTCTTGCCGAAATACCTTTTCACGTGTTTGAATCATATATTCCATCGAGCATGTTCCATTGAAACATCCCCATGAATTAATAATGAATAAAAACGCAGCGTACACAATAATCACTACAAAAAAAACGACAACAAGCAACTCGCAAGAAAGAGACGTTCGCTCCATCATAACATCCCCAATACTGCCATCTGTAAGTTGACTATATTTCAAACCGCGCTCTTTTATAAACTTTAGTATCGCCTTTCGTTCTGACAGGATCTCTATCCTGTCCTTCTCTTCTATCGGATCCTTCAATTCATCAATAGTCTCTTGCGTACGTTCAATCTGAATGTCTATCTCATATTCCGAATCGAATTGCTCTATCCCATTCATCCACCGCACAAATCCATTCGTTTTAGCTATTTTCACACAGGAGAGCGTCTTCAGCAAAACGTAAAACAATGCTAAAAACGCAACACACCAAAATGGCCATTCTCGAATCAATCTACCAAAGATACGTTTCATCGCGGCACCTCCCTGATAATTGACTCGTGACGCGGGATATTGGAACTGACTTCAACAATATCATATTTGTCCACAATACGAACAATTTCCGATATACTCTTCTTCGAATTATGAATCATTAATATTGAACCGTCCAGTAGTTCAAACTGTTCATCTTGCAACAATTTCACCGCTTCATCACCATCAATCCGAGAAGAAAACCTGATAAAGCAATTGCCATACATCCGATTATGGTTCTCTGAAAGGATTAACTTGCCGTCTCGTAACTCATATTGCTTAGCAACTACCCCGGAAAGACCAAACAAGTTATGCGTCGTCAGAATTACTCCTCGCCCTTCCAACGCGGCTTTGTGCAACTCCTTGCAAAACATACTTATTCCATCAGAATCCAGTGCGTTTGTTGGTTCATCAAGCAGCATGACATCGGATTTTGATGCGAATGCCATTAGAAGCGCCAATTTTTGCTTCATTCCCTGCGAGTATTTCTTTACAATGACATCTGCCGCATTTAGCAACCCCCAGTTTAGAAACATCTCCTCCGTATCATTCTCCTGATAATACTTTCCGAGAAAGAAACGGACGTTTTCTTTTCCTGTCAAATGATCCCAGAACCTTGGGCTTTCAATAAACCCACTGAATGCAGGTCGATCATTCCTCAGATTTATCATTTCGATTTTCCCGGAAGCCCTGATCAATCCGGCCAACGTACGCAACAACGTTGTTTTACCGCAGCCGTTTGCACCGGTGACAGCAATGATTTCGCCTGAATCAAGTTCAAACGTAACATCACGAAGAACAACTTTGCTCTTATATGACGCTCCAACCCCTTGTGCTCTTATCTTCATGAAAGTTGCCCCTGCTTTCATTGTTTTTATTGATGCTACAGTTCACCATTTCTCTCGATGATCAATTTGTCCGGTACAATGACACTGATTCCATCCGATGAAACCGAAATCTCTGCCAACGGAGTTTTTACACGCGCATCTTCCGAATACAGCGTGATACTCTTCTTTTCGTGATCGACGGTAAATAGTTTTGAGTTTGTTCTGTTATAGAATTCCACCAAATCCTCAAAAGAGGTCAACCCGGCAGTATTCTTCCATTCATAACTGTTTTCACCTTTCGAAATTGATCTAATATCAACCAGAGGAAGGAGGGAAAAATCCATAAAGAAGTCCGGCTCCGAATAAGACACCTCGAATACCAGCTCAGTAACAAACACTTTGTTTCCATCTTGGAGACGCATAAAAAAATAATGTCCGTCCTGACATAAAATATACCTGCCGGATTCTCCTGAACACCGCTTATTATCATCACTCAGCGAATATAAATAACCGGGATGATCCTTTATAACATCTTCCCACAAAGAAACATTCTCTGCTATGACAAAATTGTATCGTTGATAAGACGTTTGTCCCAATCTGTCCTGCTGCGCGATATTGTCAAACTGCAGTATGGTTTCCTTGTCAACGCTCATTATGGAAACATCATACTTACGATTAATCGCATAATATACTATAAAAACGCAAACTGCCAATATGCCGACTGCCGCAAAAACGATCACGAGTACCTTTTTCATTCCATTCCTCCACTCATTTATACTTTGTAATCCCAAAATGCCAGCGATTTCCAATACTCGTTCCAATCTCTCCCTCAGGGAAATAGGCTATGTCATAATTTGATTCCTCTCCCCATGTGGTATTTACAATGACAAACTTGGCAGTATCCGTTCTCTCAGTCAACTTGCCCAGCCAGTTCTTTTCTTTGTATTTCACAGTGTATTCAACATAGCCACATCCCGTCATTTCATGTTGCCGAATCTTAAAAACAACCACCCGATTATCGTCGATTTCGTCCTTTAATTCCGCGTAAATATCGTAACGATCATTATTAGCTTTTTTCTTCATGCTAAATCGGTCAAACATTGCATTCATCAAAGTATCCGAATGAGTAAAATTGAAACCGGTATCTGAAGTCTCCACCCAACCTTCTGTTAATGCTTTTTCAATTACATATGATCCCACAATTCGCTGGCTGCTCGGTCCTCCTGCATACTGAATTACCGATGTTTGGGCGGACGCCCAGCAAATCCCCCCCGTATCCGTTATAGGATCAGTCTTGTGGAGTTTATTATAATATTCAACTAATTCATCTTGTGATACATTCATCGAATATCTTCTCCGATAAGATGATTCACTTATGGAAACGACATTGTCGTAATTCCTATTAATCCACTTTCTTACAGCCTTTTCTGAATCACAAACAGAATTAGTGGTTCCACCATCACTGACGAGGAATGACGAAGTGCTCCTAAATACGATCCAAACCAACAGAGAAAAAAGAATTGTTGCACACACTCCCACTATAAGCCTGCTACAACAAGTCAGCTTCCGAACCCTTTCAGGGTTACGAAGATCGCCAAAACCGTAGATATGTCGATTAGTTTTTTTATCATTCATTTTTAATTCCTTTACCTAAAAACCAAGTCATTTTTTCGCAAATCAAGATATTTCGCAACGATGTTTTCATTTCATTTTGCACCTATCTTTGAAAAAAATCAACGGTTTATGGATGAATGACGTATTTCTTTTACAAACGACACAGTATCGCCCCGCAATTGGCAACGCTGTTGACAATGCCGGAAGTTCCCAACGTTCCGACACACTGCAGACAATAACGCAAAATGCGCCTCGGCAGCATAGCCAAAGCGCATTTTTGTTGTTCAGACATCATCATTATTGGCAGTGTTTGCAGTATCCCCGGCATTCGTATTATCCCCGGTGCCGGCATTATCATCCGGATTGGTGTTGTCGCCGGTGTTCGTGTTATCGCTTGTATTCGCGTTGTCTCCGGGATTCGCGGGATCATCCGGTGCGGCCGTTACCTCCGGCGTCGGTGTTACCTGACGGGGCGGTGTCACATTTTCCCAGGGCTTCAGCCAGATGTCGAGGTCGACGTTTCCGGTGATACCGGGAACCGTGCCGGTGCTGGTGAACTGCCAGATGTTGAAATCGTAGCGGTAGCTGATCGTGTCGCCGTAGTATGCGAACCAGAACGGATACTCCGCTAGCTCGTCGCGGTTGACGTTGAGTATCGACCAGCGCGTGCCCGCGTAGAGCATCGCGGTGTAGCCGGCATCGCGGACGTGATCCAGGAATGCCTTGGCGACGGCCGTGCGCTCCTCGCGCGACGTGACGTTGCCGCGGGCGCCTTCCCGCTCATAGTACTCGGTATCGAAAACGATCGGCCACGTGATCTCGTAGTCTTTCAGGAAATTCAGCACATAGTCAGCCTCGGCGACAGCCTCCGCCTCCGTGATCGCCTGCGAGTAGAAATACACGCCGACGTCCATGCCGTGCTCAAGCGCATTTTTGATATTGTCCCCCGCGTAATCGTCGGGCTCGAGGGTACCCTCGCCCGGCCCGCGGAAGCCGATGCGCACGATGACGAAATCGATGCCTGCGGCTTTGACCTGATCCCAGTCGATCTCGCCCTTCTTGTTCGTGTGATGCGACAGGTCGATGCCCATGCGTGAAATGACGTTGCCGTCGTCGTCGAGCACGTAGCGGAAACCGTTGCTGTCGCTGTAGTAATGGTCGGCGTCAAAATTGAACGTGTGCTTCTCCACGCGCTTGTACTCCGGCAGGAAAAGCTTCTCGTTCGTGCCGTATGTCAGCACGACGGGATTCTCGATATATTCGATCGAAGGAGCGCTGACGCCCGAAAAATACATATCTTCGATGTTAAAGCTCGCGTACATGCCCAGGTTCGCCGACGTGACGCGGAGCGTTCCCTGGTTCGGCAGCATCGTGCAGTCGATCACGCCGTAGTACTCGCCCTCCTTGACGTACAGAAGCGACGAGATCTTGATGCCTTCCTCCGTGATCTCCCACGTAAAATGATCCCCGTACCGAAGCGCTTTGCCGCCCTTCTCGCGGACCATACCGAGAACCTCGTCGGACGCGGAGAAGCAGTATTTGGAGTTGCTGCCGGTGGTGAGAACGACGATGTCGCGGCCGTCCAGCACGCCGGACGCATGTGCCTCCGCCGCGGTCGGTCCCGGCGCGACGCCGATCGTAAACCAGTTGCGGACGGCGTCATAAATATTTTGCGAGTCGCTGACATTCATAAGTCCCGGCTCCAGCACGACGATGGTCTCCGGCAGATCGCGCTGCATCTCAACGAACAGCACGTATTTTGTACCGCCCATGACCGTCGGCTCCGGTGTCAGAAGGCTCCAGTCATCCGCAAGTGTGTACGGCAGGTGGAAACTGACGGTCTGCGACGCGCGCATCCACGAACCGCATTCATTGGCAGCTGCATCCGCAGCGCTCGGAAATTCATTTCTGTATAAAAGCACGTACTCGGGATCATTTGCCGCGCCGTAGGAAAATGCGACGTACTCCGTTCCGAGCATCGTCTCGAGCGACGCCGTGTAGGCACCGCCGAGGGCGTTGTATTCCTCGATCTTCTTCTCGATATCGCTGCAGAGCCGGTAGGACGAACTGTCCTTCACGGTCCCGGTCGGCGTCTCGCCGCTGCCGGGCGAAGTCTTCCCGCGCGAACGGAACCAGAGCACCGAGACCACCGCCAGCGCAGCGACCACGACGATCGTCGAGATCATCCACAGGAGGCTTCTCTTGCGCACCTTTTTGATCCTGGTCTGAAGCGCTTCCTTTTCCTCCTGAAGCTCGTTGCGCACGTACCTCTGCTGCTCTTTCAGCGACTGCATCTCCTCGATGTCAAATCCGCGTTCGTACGCTTCCTGCTCATTTCTCTCATTATCCAGCATCGATTCACCCCTAAGACACGATTCCTCTTATTACGTGTGACGGACACCCCATATTACGCGAACCGCCACGGTATCAGTATACCAAGTTTTCCGCCGGTTGACAACCAAAAATGCGGCCGCAGACCGCGGCAGGATCCGCCGCCCGCGAAAGTTTTTCGGGCGTTTTGCGATTCCTTGTTGACAAATCTCCGAAGTTCCGATTATAATGTCGCCAAGATATATGCCATGAAGAGAAAGAGTACCGATTGCAGGAACCTACAGAAAGCTGCCGGCCGATGAGAGGCGCAGGGGAAACCGTCGGGAATACATCTCGGAGCATCGCACCGAACCCGGAGCGCGCAGGCGCAACGGCAGTAGGCTGCGACGGTATGTCACCGTTAGCGGACAGGAGTATTATCGGAGACAGTTTCGACGGGCCGGAAACCCCGGAAGAACCGCGACCCCGCGATACTCACAAAGGTTGCGGGTGTGAGCCCGTGACGAAGAAAGGTGGTAACACGAGCGCGCCCTCGTCCTTTTCGTTAGGATGAACGGCGCGATTTTTGATTTAGGAGGATAGAACAATGCAAATCTACGAAGAACT